>JBBSDY010000476.1:0-4192 GCA_038240245.1 Polyangiales bacterium | reverse complement strand
GTGCAGAAGCTCGCCGACAAGGCCAAATCGAGCGGCGCCTGGACGGCGACCATGTTGCTCTGGCGCGAGCTCTATCGGCTACCCACGGGCCTGCATCCCTATGCCTCCTACGACGCGGTGCCGAGCGAGCTCACCAAGCTCACGCCCCAGACGTGCCGCGACTTTTACCGAAAGAACTTCACCCCCAAGAACACCGAGATCGTGGTGGGCGGCGACATCGACGGCGATGCGGCGCGAAAATCGGTGGAGCGCGCGTTTGGCTCCTGGAAGGGTGCGGAGGTGGCGGCCCCGACGTTCGCCGAGGCGACGCCCCCCGAGCACCTCAAGATCCTTCTCGCCGATCGTCCGAAGAGCGCGCAGACGGACATCTACGTGGCCATGCTCGGTCCCTCGCGCAAAGACGAATCGTGGACTGCCGTGAAGGTCGCCAACCAGATCCTCGGCGGTGGGGTTTCGGGAAGGCTCTTTCTCGACGTCCGCGAAAAGCGCTCGCTTGCTTACAACACCCGGTCCTCGGTTGGCGAGCTCGCGCGCGGCCCCGTCCCGCTCACCGCCTACGCCGGCACGCAGACCGCCAAAACGGGCCTCGCCGTGCAGGCCCTGCTCGACAACTTGAAGCGCATCTCGTCCGATCCCGCTTCGAGCGATGAGCTCAATACCGCGCGGCGCTACCTGGCCGATATCTTCGCGGTGCGCATGGAGACCATCGGCTCGGTTGCCGACATGGTCGTCTCGCTCAAGGTCCTCGGCCTTCCCGACGACTACTACGATGTGTACCGCAAGCAGATCGGCACCATCTCCGGCGACGCCGCCTTGAAGGGCATCGCCGAGCACGTGCGCGAGGGTCACATGGTCATCGCCGTTTCGGGTGATGCCGACAAGATCGCCCCGGTACTTTCCCACTTCGGCGAGGTGATCGTGTTCAACCCCGAAAAGGAGTTCGAACGGATCCGCACCGTGCCGGCCAACGCGGCGGCCACCATCGAGCTCGAGCGCGAAACGGGCCAGTAACTCGCGGCCTATTTCCCGGGCGCGACGACCATCTTGTCCGTGCCGAGTAGCGCGGGCGCCGTCCGTTGGTGCATTGGGACGGCGTGCTACGCTGACATCGGATGCTTTCGAACTGGCGAGCCGGGTCGCTCGCGCGAACGTTTTTCGGTGCCGGCGCTGCCACGGTCCTGGTCACCGTGGGGCTCGCACCCACCGCGAATGCCCAGGGCGAGCCCGTGGTCCCGACGGAGCCAGCTGCCCCGCTCGCGCCGTCAGCTCCGCCCGCCGCGCCGTTACCTCCGCCCGCCGCGCCGTTACCTCCACCCGCGGCGGCGCCGCCCCTGCAGGGTGCGAGCGAGGCCGCCCCGCTGGACACCAGTCCCGAGGCCAAGGACTTTTCGCACGGGCTCGAGCTCATCTACTTCAACGCGGAAGGCGGCTACCAGAACGTCGGCCTTCGCACACTGCACACCAGCAACCTCCTTCCCGAGACGGCCAGCACGTCGGGCGGTGGTCCGTTCTTCGGCCTCGGTGGTGGCGTGCGCCTGATTTTTCTCACCCTGGGACCGCGATTTCGAATCGGACAAATCGACGGATGGAGCACGTGGACCCTCGACGCCGAGGCCGGCATTCATCTGCCTTTGGGCCGGGTCGAGCCTTACTTCACGTTCGCCGCCGGTTACGCCAAGCTGACGGCCAGCGACTCCCAGGTGATGACCTCGGGCATCGACGTCCGCGGCTTCAACGCGCGCCTCGGCCTGGGGCTCGACTATTACGCCAGCAAGAATTTCACGATCGGCGCCAGTGCCAGCGCCGAGATCCTGGCGATGTCGCGGTCGGGAGAGCTACCCAGTTCACCCGGTGCCCAGGTCGCCAACTGCAACGACCTCACCGACCCCATGCAAAAGCAGCAATGCGCGAGCGCCGCGGTCTATGCTGCCGACGGCTCGAGCCTGGGAATGGCGGTCACGTTCGGTGGGGTCGTCGGTCTGCATTTCTAGCGCCAACGGGGACCATCGTCCGAGTGGTGACGCCTCGGACAGCTCCCGCCTTAGCACGACTGCTGCAGATTTCTCACTACCAGATCGATCATCGAAGTCGCGAAGGGCCCACTCAAACTGACCGCACAGGCTGAATTTGTGGTGCGACGAAGTGGGGCTGGCGAGGCGTGGCGGCTGAACCAGGGCGAAAGTGGGTTACTCCGACGGCCTCGCCGTAACTTACGTTGGGGCGGCGCCAAGTCTGCTGATCGTGACCTGCTCCTGCCAAGACCTGCGGCAGTAGTGTTAGGACAAGCTCGGTGCATCTTGTGGAGTACGTGTAGGCATCATGTGTCCACCGATAAGGCGTTCAGTCTTTTGCTTTAGCAAATTCGCAGACGTAGCCCCAAAACGCCGCCCCTAGTGTTATTAAGTTGCAAGGGCACAAGATATAGGGGTATAAGCCTTGTTTCCGCATGCTTTCCCTGCGCAAATGTTCGGAGAACACCCGACACGCATTCAGGGTACCGAACCGAGGGTGGGCGAAGGTAGGGGCGGGACGGGGGCGGCGGCTCGTGGGCACGGGATGGGTGGCATCCCGCGGCTCGAGCCACGCCGGCTTAACGCAGTCGCAGCTTGGTTAATTCTAGCGGGCCGAGGGGCGACGGCAGCGCCGTCGCCTCTTTTGGGATTTTTGGCAGAGCGGGCAAGGAAGCTGGAGGAGGTTAGGACCCATGGCGCAGCCGACGATGGTGGGAGATAGCGGTAAGGTAAACGGCAAGGTGAACGGTCGTCCGTCAAAAGCTCCGAGCTCGCGCGTCGAGGCATC
This sequence comes from Polyangiales bacterium, assembly GCA_038240245.1. Lineage (GTDB taxonomy): Bacteria > Myxococcota_A > Polyangia > Polyangiales > Polyangiaceae > DASWDH01. The sequence goes on along the minus strand of JBBSDY010000476.1, from coordinate 1,393 downwards.
GACGCGGACGGGCAAAAAAACAGCGGCTCACCCGCGCCGCGGCAGCGCCGTTCCTCGTCGCTACACCGAGCTGGGCAAAGATCCGTTCGACTCCGTCGTCTGGGAGCGACGCACGAGCGTCATCACCAACCCCGACGGATCGGTCGTCTTCAAAATGGAAGGCGCCGAGATCCCGTCGACCTGGTCGCAGCTCGCCACCGACATCGTCGTCTCCAAGTATTTCCGCAAGGCGGGCCTGCACGGCAAAAAAGAGCTCGGCGAAACGAGCGTGCGTCAGGTCGTCTACCGTCTATCGCGTACCATCCGCGAGGCCGGCGAAGCCATGGGCGGCTATTTCGCAACCAAGAAAGACGCCGACGCCTTCGAGGCCGAGCTCTCCTGGCTGCTCGTCAACCAGTATGGCGCCTTCAACTCACCGGTGTGGTTCAACTGCGGTCTCTTTCACCGCTACGAGATCGCCGGCGCCGGCGGCAACTGGGGCTGGGATTTCCAGGCTGACGCGGTCACCGAGACCGCGCGCGCCTACGAGAAGCCGCAGTGCTCGGCGTGCTTCATCCAGTCAGTTGGCGATGACCTCATGGGCATCTACGAGCTCATCAAGAACGAAGCTCGCCTCTTCAAATACGGCTCCGGCACCGGCACCAACTTCAGCAACGTCCGGGGCAAGCAAGAGAAGCTCTCCGGGGGCGGAACGAGCTCGGGGCTCATGAGCTTCCTCGAGGTTCTCGACCGCGCGGCCGGCTCGACCAAGTCGGGCGGCACCACCAGGCGCGCAGCCAAGATGGTGTGCCTCGACATGGATCATCCCGAGATCGTCGACTTCATCACCTGGAAGGTCCGCGAAGAGAAAAAGGCCCAGGCGCTCATTCGCGCCGGTTACGCAAGCGACTTCAATGGCGACGCCTACCACACGGTCAGTGGGCAAAACTCCAACAACTCCATCCGTGTCACCGACGAGTTCATGCGCGCCGCGTTGAGCGGCGGCATGTGGCAGACCCGGGCCCGCACCACGGGCGAAGTGGTCGACACGCTGAGCGCCAAGGAGCTGTGGAACACCGTGGCCGACTCGGCCTGGGGCTGCGCCGATCCCGGCGTTCAATACGACAGCACCATCAACCGCTGGCACACGTGCTCGAACACCGGTCGCATCAACGCGTCCAATCCGTGCTCGGAGTACATGTTCCTCGACGACACGGCCTGCAACCTCGCCTCGCTCAATCTCACCAAGTTCCTCGGCGAGGACGGCGTTCTCGACGTCGACGGCTACCGCCACGCCATCCGCATCTTTTTCATGGCCCAGGAGATCCTGGTCGATTTCTCGTCGTACCCCACGGCCCGCATCGCGCAAAATTCGCACGACTACCGTCCGCTCGGGCTCGGCTACGCCAACCTC
>JBBSDY010000475.1:0-4198 GCA_038240245.1 Polyangiales bacterium | reverse complement strand
TCGAAAGCAAGCCCCGAACGCCTGGCCAGACGACCGAGCATGTCACGCGCATGTCACGATTTGCTTGCTTCTCGCATACAACCCTCACTAGGCTCCGCGCGCCCCGAGACCCTCGGGCCTACGCAAATGTTTGGCTCGCAGAACCGGGATGGCATCTTCTACGCTGCGTTCGACAGTCACGCTGCATGCCTCGTCGAGGCCGCCAAATCGCTTGCCTCGTGCTTCGAGAACATTGGCGAAGCGGCCAGGTTCGCCGAAAAGATCCGCGATCTGGAGCACGAGGGTGACAAGATCACGCACGAGACCATCGCGCGCCTGCACAAGATCTGGATCACGCCCTTCGACGCCTCCGACATCCGCAGCCTGATCACGGCCCTCGACGACGTGCTCGATCTCACCGAGGCGGTGAGCGAAAGGGTCGTTCTTTTTGGCATCCAGGAAGCCGAAGAGGACGCCAAGCAGCTGTCACAGGTGCTTGTGCGAAGCTGCGAGGCCGTGGCCCGGGCAATCCGCCTGCTTCCCACGCTCAAGCGATCACGAGAGATTCTCGACCTGTGCGTCGAGATCAACCGTCTCGAGAACGAGGCCGATCGAACCTACCGCCACGCGCTCGCCACGCTCTACCGCACCAATGACTCGTCGGCACAGCTGCTCGACGTCCTCAAGTGGCGCGACATCTACGACAATCTCGAAGCAGCGACCGATCGATGTGAAGACGTCGCGAATATCCTCGAAGGGGTCGTGCTGGAGTACTCCTGATGAGCGTTGCGCTGATCGCCATGATCGCCCTGGCGCTTGCTTTCGACTTCATCAACGGGTTTCACGACGCTGCGAATTCCATAGCCACCGTCGTATCGACCCGCGTGCTGACGCCGCGCATGGCGGTGCTGTGGGCGGCCGCCTTCAACTTCATTGCGTTCAAGGTCTTCGAAACCAAGGTGGCGGGGAGCATCGCCAAGGGCGTCGATCCGCACGTCGTTTCCCTCACCCTCGTCGGCGCCGCACTGGTGGGCGCCATTGCCTGGGACCTCATCACCTGGTGGCTCGCGCTGCCCACGTCGTCCTCGCACGCGCTTCTCGGGGGCCTCGCGGGCGCGGCCGTTCTGAAGGCAGGCTTTGCATCGCTGGATGCTGCATTCTTTCTGAAGACGGCGCTTTTCATCGTCATCTCACCGGTTCTCGGCATGGTGCTCGGCGCACTGCTGATGCGGCTCATGATCCTGCTCTTCGGACATCGTTCGCCGAGCGGCGTCGACCGCACCTTCCGGCGGCTTCAGCTCGGCTCCGCGGCACTCTATTCGCTGGGGCACGGCGGAAACGACGCGCAAAAAACGATGGGCATCATCGTGGCGGCGCTGGTTGCCACCGGAAATCTGACGGTCCAGGCGGGCGCCAAGCCGCAGGTCCCGTTCTGGGTCGTCATCGCCTGCCACGCGGCGATGGGGCTCGGCACACTTTCGGGGGGATGGCGCATCGTGCGCACGATGGGCATGCGGATCACCAAGCTCGCCCCGGTGGGAGGATTTTGCGCCGAAACGAGCGGGGCGGCGTCGCTCTTTCTGGCCACGAGCCTGGGGATCCCGGTTTCCACCACCCACACCATCACGGGCTCGATTGTCGGCACCGGCAGCGTGCGGACCTTGTCGGCGGTCCGGTGGGGCGTCGCCGGAAGAATCGTGTGGGCGTGGGTGTTGACCGTGCCCGGAGCCGCGATGATCAGCGCCGCCGCTTACTTGATCGCCGTGAGCGTGGGGATTCCGCGCTAGCCCGACGAGGCGCCCTCGAGAGCGCGCTCTTTGCCGCGCACCTCGAGGCGATAACGGCTGTTGACCGTCTCGATGTAGAACACTTCGCGACCTGCGACGCGAAGGACCCTCTTCACGGGGGTGGTCACGTACTCGTGCATCCCATCCGAGAACTCGATGACGATGACCGAACCCTTGCGGGGAGCGCGAACCAGGCGGCCCGCGACCGCGCGCGAGCCCCGACCTAGCTTGCGGAGAATGACCTGCACAGCTTCGATGCTAGCACCTCACCCCGCGGCGTCTAGCGATCCCTCCTACCGGACCGGAACTTTTTGAAGGGGCGGGGGGGGTTCTTCGACCATCGGCGGCCCCTCGCGCCGCAACCCCAAAGCAAAGCCGATCCCCAAAAAGTCTAAGGACTTAGCCGTGCCTAGGGAAGGGATCGGTTAGGGGCGCGTGACGCCGGGCGCACCCTTGGCGGCAAAGTAGGCGCGAAGGACGTCGCGCGCCACGACGTTGGCTTTCGCCCGCCAGTTCGCCGCGTTCACGACGAGGACGGCCACCGCGACCTCGGGGGCTCGGCTGGGGGCAAAGCCTACGAACCAGGTGTAAAACTGCTCCGTCTCGGCGCGGGTCAGCGTTCCCGTTTTTCCGGCGATGCCGATGTTCGGCAAAAAGGCTCGACCGGCCTCGTCGTGAAACGCCTTGTAGCTCGTGCCGCCGCTGACGGTGTTTTCCATCATGGATGTGACGGCGACCGCCGTCTCGGCATGAATCGCGCGGCGAAGCACAGTTCGTTTGGGCGCCTGGTACAGCGTTCCGCTCGCGTCGACCACGGATTCGACGATGACGGATCGCAGCGTTTCGCCCCGGTTGGCAACCGTGCTGGCGATGGTGGCAGCCTCGAGCGGCGACATCGTGCTGTTCCAGAATCCGGCCGCCGTGCGAGCGAACCCGAGCTTGTCCTCCGGAATGTGCAACCCGCTTGCCGCGACGGGCACATCGAAAGGAATGGTCTCGCCAAACCCGTAATTGCCCGCCATGCCCGCCAGATCGACCGGCGTCAGGTTCTTCAGGGCCAGCCGGGCAAAGACGGTGTTGAGGCTGCGGCCCATGGCCTCGCCGAGCGTCGCGCACCAGCGATCGCGCCGGGGATCATCGGTCAGATCGAGCGCCGTGATCCGACTCTCGCCACCCGCGTAGCACTGGCGCGCATCGGGTGTGAGGCCCGCGGTCTCGATGAGCGCCGAGCCGGTGACGATCTTGAAAACACTCGCCGCGGGGGCCGTCGCTTCCACGCACAGATCGCGCGGCGGTCCCTTTTCGACGTGGCTGGCCCAGACCAAAACGCGTCCCCCCGCGGTGTCGAGCAGGACGACCGCCGCCTCGGGAAACGCATACTCGCGCAAAATCTTCTGCGCTGCGCGCTGCAGCGTGGGATCGACCGACAGATGCGCCACGCGGCCGAACGGTGCGGGCGCCGTGGCCTCGTCGTCGTGCAAGGAAAGCTTGTCGACTTCGATCCCGGTGAGGGGCGGCGCAGGCGGGGGCTTTTTCGGCTGGGCCGCCGCGATTGCCGCCGCGACGGCGATCCGCGATTGCGCCTCGTCGGCGCTCGCCCGGTGCTGAACGAGCGGAAAATACGCCGCGATCGAGGTGGCAGCGGCAATCAGGGCGATCCAGGGGCGCATGGTCGGGCGACGAAGGAATTAGCCGGCACGGGCCAGTTGGGGCAAGTTCTGGCCATGAACGCTCCTCTCCCTACCCGGATCGTCCTGCCGCGCGGGGCGCTGGCCAAGCTGCGGCGCGCTGATCCCCGCATGGCCAGGCTCATCGCCGAGGTTGGTCGGTGCCGGCTCGAATCAGGTCGCGCCGGCGGTCATCTCGGGGCGCTCGTGCGCTCGATTGTCTACCAGCAGCTCTCCGGCAAGGCGGCGGCGACGATCCACGGTCGTTTCGCGGCGCTCTTTCATCCCCACCCCTTTCCCGATCCGCACGCGATCCTGGCACACGAGGATGCTGCGCTTCGCGCTTGTGGTCTGTCGCGGCAGAAGATCGCGTCGGTGCGGGACCTCTGCGCACGCGTCGCGTCGGGCTCGCTCCCTCTCGCGGATCTCGATGAGCTCTCCGACGAGCTGGTGAGCGAGCACCTGACCAAGGTGCACGGAATCGGCAAGTGGTCGGCCGAGATGTTCTTGATGTTCCACCTCGGTCGCCTGGACGTGTGGCCGTCGGGAGATCTCGGAATCCAAAAAGGGATCGCGCGGCTCTACGGGCTGCGCAAGCGACCGACCCCAAAACGCATGGAGAAGCTGGGCGAGGCGTTTCGACCGTATCGCACGGTGGCGAGCTGGTACCTGTGGCGACTGGTCGACGGCGAGGCTGGAGACTGGTGAGGCGACTTCGGCACGCGACCCGGACCCGTCACTTGCGCGCGGTAAGTCGAGGCGGCG
>JBBSDY010000474.1:0-4201 GCA_038240245.1 Polyangiales bacterium | reverse complement strand
GAGCGCCGAAGCCGCCGAGGGCGGTCCCGGTCGTGCCCTGCCGATCGTCCAGTAGGCGCCGACGAGAACGAGGCCGGCCACGGCTGCCGCCGCTGCGATCCAGACGCGGCTCCGTGTCGATCCTCCCGTTTTTGGTAGCGAGCTCCGGTCCCACGTGGCGGCGGTGGCGGTTTGGGGTGGTGGTGGCCGAACGGTATCGCGCTGGCTTTCGAGCGTTTGCGCTCCCACGGGAAGAAGGATCTTGTTGATCCGTTGCGAGTGGGTCCACGCATCGCGCGGCCCGAAGGCAACCAGTGCCTGGGCGAGCGTGGCGACATTGGCGAATCGTCCGCCGGGGTCCTTGGCGAGGCACTTCTGCACGATGAGGTCGAGCTCGATCGGAATGTCGGGTCGAAGATCCCTGAGTGCGCGGGGCACCTCGCCGAAGATCTTGCCGCAGAGGTCGGGCATCGACTCGGACACGAAGGGAAGCTGCCCCGACAAAAGCTCGTAGAGAACGATCCCGACCGACCAGATGTCGGTGCGCGCATCGACCTCGCGGGTCGAGCGCAGCTGCTCGGGCGACATGTAAAGCGGCGATCCCAGGATCTCTGCCGTGCCCGTGAGAGCAAAATCTGGCTCATTGGCCGTGGCCTTGGAGATGCCGAAGTCGAGGACCTTGACCACCTTAGCGCCGCCGGGGCGCTCGGCCAAAAACAGATTGGCCGGCTTGACGTCGCGATGCACGATGCCCGCGGCATGGGCCTCGGCCAGTGCTTCGCACGCCTGGAGCACGTAGTCGACCGCGTCGGCCACGACGAGCGGCGCGTCTTTCTCGATGATCGCCGCGAGGGTGGAACCGTGAAGGTACTCGAGCACCATATAAGGGGCGCCGTCCTCGAACTCGCCGACGTCGATAACGCGGGCGACGTGGTCACTGTGAAGGGTCGCCGCCGCTCTGGCCTCGCGGGCGAACCGCGCCACGACCTGCGGCTTCTCGAGGGCTTCGGGGAGTAGGAACTTGATGGCGACGCGCTGACCGAGGCGAAGGTGAATCGCCTCGACGACCAGCCCCATGCCGCCCTGACCGAGAACGCGCTCGACCCGGTACTTGCCCCCCAGCACATCGCCGTTCTGGACTTGGCGCGGCCCTGCGCCGGGTATCGTCCAATGTGACACCGCTACCTCGTGCTGGCCGACCGGGACATGGGCCGCCAAGGGTAGCATGCGTGGCCGCCCGACAACACCCGTTGGTCTGGTCGCCATCCGCAGGTAGCAGTGCGTGGCTTGTGGCGGTGATCGAGCCGGGCACGATGACGTCGAGCCGAGGACCGTGCGCCGGCGGATGGCTCGACTTGTGCCGTCGTGTGCCAAGTTGGGCCAGAGCTATGGCGATTGCGCCATGGCCAACCATCGTGAAGCGGTCGACGCGGGCATTGCCGAGCATGGCATCACCCTTGCGAAGGCACTCGCCCGCAGCATCCGACCAGCTCCCCTTGGGTGGGGCTCAACAACCAGGAGCCAAGATGCGATCCTCTCTTCGATCATTTTGCAACCGTAGTGCGTTCACCGCAACGTCATCGGTACGTTGCTCGATCCTGTTTCTCGCGATGGGAGCCGTGTCGTGCTCGTCGGCCGACGATGGCCGCGGCCCCGACGATGCCGAGCTGCAAGCCTTGCTTCACGACGGGAAGCTATCCGCGGCAGCGATTCTCGAAGTGCGCTCGTCTCCGGCAGGCGCCTCGGGCGGTACCGCCGGTGGACCGCCGGGAGTCGCTGATGCCGGGGCCAGTGGCTCCGGTGGCGCCGTACTTACGGATGCGAGCACGGGGCCCGTCGTCGATGCGGCCATGACGGAGGGAGGGGCAACAGAGGCTGGATTCGCCGGTGCGGGCGGCGGCTCCGGTGCTGGCGGCGGCCTCGGTGCCGGCGGCAACTTCGGCTCTGGCGGCAACTTCGGTTCTGGGGGTGCTTTCGGTACCGGTGGATCGGTCATCGACGGAACGGGAGGGTCGCGCACTTCTGGCGCGGGAGGGACTTTCGCGGTTGATGGTGGGCCGGGATCCGCTCCCACCGGTCGGTGGGACTTCGACTCTTGCAATCCGGATCGCACCGAGCTCTTCGACTCGTCGTTCAACAACCACACCGCGTTCCGATCGGTCTCGGTCGCGTGCACCGAGGGAATCGAGGGACAGGGTCTGTCTTTTACCTCGGTCAAGGACATCGCCTACGTGCCCGACCAGCCCGATTTCACGTTCGATCGCGGGGTCACCGTGGCGGCATGGGTCCATCCCGATCGGGTCGACGCCACCCGCACCATCCTTCGCAAGCGTCTCACCGACACCAGCTCGTTCGTGCTCCTGGTGCACGACGGCAAGTTCCAGTTCGTCGTGCTGCTCAAATCCGGGCGCGCGATCACGGTGGCGTCGAAGGCGATGCCCAACGTGTGGACCCACGTCGCCGCCACGTACGACAACTCTACGCTCCGTCTCTTTCTCAACGGCAAACAAGCCGCGACCCTGGGCGCCACCGGTGTCATTAGCACCGGTGAAGGCCCCGTCTTCATGGGCAACGACATCTTCGAGCGGCGACTGATCGGCAAGCTCGACGATGTCGTCTTCGAAACGCAAGCCATGTCAGAGAGCGAAATCGCCGCGCTCACGTGCTTGCACCATCCCGCCACCGTTCTCGCCACGCCCGTGTCGAGCCCACCGCTCACCGCCGGCACGCCCTTTACCTACGACATCGCGTTGACGAGTCACAGCACAGATACCTGTCCCGCAGAGCCGTACTTCTTGGGACAAGGGTTCGTTCCCGGTTTTTCGATCTTCCCCAATCCTCAGTTCGTCAACGTACCCGCGGGGGGCACGGCCCACGTCAGCCTCCAGGTTCAATCCCCTCCCGATGCCGAGGCGCAAACGGTTCACATCCCGTTCACGTTCTTCCCCGAGTTCTTTCCAGGGACTTCCGTGGCGAGTGAGGTCCAATATGTGATTGCCGAGCCGCCGGGGTGCCACGTGTCCGGCTCGCGCGAGCTGGTGATTCGCGATCTGGGCGTCGTCGACGATCCTGTTCGCACCACCTTCAATGGGAACCTCAGCGATTCCCGCACCGGTGCGTGGACCTTCGGCAAGCTCATGGAAAACGTCGCGCCCACTCCGGGCGATGCTCCGCAGATGGTCGAAGAGATGCTGAGCTCTTGGCTCTCCGATCAGAGCGTCAATGGTTTTACCGTGGGTGCTCGCCCGGCGATGAACGATCTCGTTCTCAGTCAATTCCCGCGCACGCCCGACGGCAAGCTCGATCTGCACCACGCCCCGTTTCAGCTTCTGGCCATTGTCAACCGATTCGACATGAACCTCACCGAAGGAAACGCCGGTCAGGGACGCTTCGTGTTCGCGGTGCTCGGACCAGGCGGTTTTCCGCTGCAGTTCACGTTCATCGTCGAATTTCAGTTGCCCGCCAAGACCGAGCAAGACGTGCAACGCTGGGCCGAGGATTGGCATGCGCTGAGCAGCCATCCGTTCCCCTCCGAGGAATACAACGTCGCGCTCCAGGCCTTGACCCAGCGCTTTGCCGGGCGCAACGCCGCCCCCACCCGAACCAATGGCAGTGCGCTCTTGCAGGTGCGCTCCAACGAGATTGCGCTCTCGTTCGAATGGCAGCTCAGGCAGTTTCAGCTTTCGGCGACCGGCGGCCACCTCGTCAACACGCCCCTACCGCTCACGCCCGATCTTTCGTTCAACTTCACGCCCACGCTCGGCGATTTCATCAATGCCAACGAAGCCGCGATCATCGCCGAGACCCATGTCGTTCCGGCGACGCTCGCCGGCCAGGCGTTTCAGGCGGGTGCTGTGGTCAACAATCTCGGGGCCTGGTTTGGGCAGGGTGTCAACGACAACGAGGCGCGGTTTCATTTTTCGGTCAACACCTGCAACGGATGCCACTCCTCCGAAACCAACACCACGTTTCTTCAGATCGCTCCCCGCTTTGGTGGCCAGTCCGAGCTGTCTCCGTTCTTGACCGGCACCGTCGTGTTCGATCCGGTCACCGGTCAGCCTCGCGCGCTCAACGAGCTCAACCGACGAAATCGCATCCTTCACGTTCGCGTGTGTCCCAATGACCCGCCGCCCCCGCCTCCCACGGTGCCCGACGCTGGGGTCCCTCGCGAGGACGGTGGATTCGGTGGCGGCTTTCCGGTGTCGGACGGTGGATTCGGGGG
>JBBSDY010000473.1:0-4205 GCA_038240245.1 Polyangiales bacterium | reverse complement strand
GCCTCGCGATCTGGCCGGCAAGTTCTTGGCGGGCGCCCTCGAAAAAGTCGGTCAGAAGATTGACGATACCGTATTGATTTCCCTGGATTTGAAGGCCGCCAAGTAGCAGTGCCGGCATAAACCTTCCACCGGGTGAAAAACTGGGTTAGCCTCGGCCCGGCCGGCCGCTCCGTCCGAGGGGCCGAGGTGTCGGCTGGGCCCGCCTGCAAAAAAGCGACTTTTTGCGCTCCTGGGAGTGAAGGAGTGCTTGGCCGTTCGGGGAGAATTGCGTAACCTCGGCCGCGGTCGCTTCCCCTAGCTCACCCATGGCGCACGAGGTCCCAATGGAGTCCCGTCGACGAGCGCGACTCGTGAGGGTCCTGTCGTCTTCGCGTGCGCTGATCGAAATCACTACCGCGCAGCATGTCATTTTTCCTTGTTGGAGACGGCCCTTACGAGGGAAATCGGCCGTCGCAAACTCGTTGACAACACTCGTTCCCCATGTCGAAAGTAGGCCCGTCCATGCGCCCCCTCAAGACTTCCCTGCTCCTTGGTGGTCTCTTGTCTTCGCTTCCGTCACAAGCCCAAGCTCAAGACCCCAGCTCCACTAGCGCTCCCGGCGCTCCTTCCAAATTGGTCGCCGACATCATGGCGCCCGGCCCTTTCACCATGGTGCCGCCGCCGGTGCACGGCCCTGCTTACGGCGAAGGAGTCAGCGACGACTTCACGCTGACCTACCACGGGTATTTGAGCGCGGTGATGATCGCGACGCTCGGCGAGCAGCGACCTGCGCCGGCGGGCTCGACGGCGCCCATCGTCGACAAGGCATCCACCCCAATTCACTCCTACAACCTGAATCTCCCCGACGCCGTTTACAACACGTGGCTGCAGACGCTTGCCCAGCCTGGTCCGTGGGGCAGCTTCACAATGGGTCTCGGCACCAGCCACGTCCAGGGCACGGTTCTCATCGGCGCCTGGAACTTCAATCAAGGGCAGCAGGTGCCGCAAAACGCCACCTATGCGCAGACCGCGCTTTCGTTTTATCCCGGACTGCTCTTTCGCGTGGACGACGTGCTGCAAACCAAGACGCGCATGGAGCTGCGCCTGGGTGGCACCGGTGGCCGCTACGGAACGGCGGGCAAGTACGACTCGGGCATCTACGGAACGCCGATCGTCGGCGGCATCTTCGGTCTGGGTCAGCTGGTCGGCCTCGAGCGTGACTTCGGTGATCTCACGGTGCGCGTCGAAGAAGGTCTGGGCGTGAACGGGCACGGCAGCACCGGCGTTCAAGGCACCACGCTCACCGGCCACACGCATCTGCTCGCCAGCTACAAGCAAGACTTGATCAGGGGCGGCGTTCACTACATGGTCGCCTGGACCCAAGACGACCGCATCGCTCCTCGCGATCCGGACGGTAGCATCAAGATCATCGGCGCCGATGCTCGTGTGAATGGCGGCATCTTCGGCGAGCTTTTCGTGGGCGGCTCCTTCGTGAAGCTCACCCATGCCCAGCACGTCGACGGTTCGATCCAGACGGTGCACGTCTCGGGCGGGCAAGCATTCATGGACAACTATCTCGGCACCGACACCACCAAAGAGACGGGCAACGATCACGGAACGGGCTCGCTGCGCAACGTCGAGGTTCAATACGACTACAGCTTCGGACAGCTTGCGCGTTACCCCGAAAACTTCTGGGGCGACGGTCCCGATCTCAGGATCTCGTTGTTTGGCATCTACACCCAGGTGGGCAGCTTCGATCCCCTCTGGGATCACGTGAAGAAGCTGAAGTTCGGTGCCCAGGTCATCTATTCGCCGCTCTCGTGGCTCAGCGTGGGAACCCGCGTCGACCGCGTCATCCCCAACCTCGACACCGACTCCAGCGTCGATCCTGCCGCCGACGATCGCGTGAAGAGCACTGGACAAAACTTCTCGATCATCTCACCGAAGTTTACCTTGCGCTCGAAGTTCGCGGCGAACGAGACGGTGACTTTTCAGTACTCGCACTACTTCTACGGCACGACGATCCACGACTTGCCGGGCGTCCCCATCACGCCCAAGCCCGACCTCATGCAGACCACGGGACTTCCCTCGAGGCCGTTCGACAGCGACGTCTTCTCGATTCAGGGAACGATGTGGTTTTAGACGGCTTCGGAGCCGAGGGTCTCGGCCTCTAAAACCAATCACCTGCGACGCGGCGCTGCCTTCTTGGCCTTGCGAGCCGATCCGGATTTGACCTTCGGCTTTGCCTTGGCTTTCGACTTTGCCTTGGAAGGTTTTGCTTTGGCTTTCGGCTTTGCCTTGGCGGGTTTTGCTTTGGCTTTCGGCTTTGCCTTGGCGGGCTTTGCTTTGGCTTTCGGCTTTGCCTTGGTGGGCTTTGCGTTGGCTTTCGGCTTTGCCTTGGCGGGTTTTGCCTGGGCAGGCTTTGCCTTCGGTTTGGCCTCGGCCTTCGGTTTGGCCTCGGCTTTCGCTTTCACCTTGGCGACCGGCCGGGGTGCTTTTTTCTTGGCCTTGGGCGCAGGCGCCTTCGCCTTGGCGGGGGTTCCCGTGCCGGTCTGGACGAGCACGATCGATTCGTCGGCGCCGTTGCTGAGCTCTTGCGAATCGTCGTCCCACGAGCCCTCGGCATCGTCGGCGGGCGGAGCAGTTGAATCGCCTTCGTCGGACGCGTGGGTGTGGTTGCCATTGCCATTGGCGATCTCGGCGTCGTCCTCGGGCTCGGTTCGCGCGAGACCGGGGCGCGATCCTCGTCGCTTGGTCAGCGCGCCACGCACCTTGTCGTCGAGCTCGGGAAACTTGAACGGTTTGTCGATGTACGAATCGGCGCCATAAAGGGGCGAGGTGAGCTCGTTCAGATTTTCGCCAATGCCGGTCAGCATGATGATGGCGGTGTGAGCGAGCGCGACGTCCTCGCGTATCTTGCGGCAGACCTCCCATCCGCTCATGCCGGGCATCATCACGTCGAGGATGACGAGATCGGGCAAGTGCTCTTGGGCGAGGGACCAGGCCTGCTCGCCGTCGGAGGCCTCGAGCACGCGGTAGCCCATGGTTTTGATGTGTGGACCGACGCGCGCGAGCTTGCCGGGCTCGTCAGCGGCGACAAGAACGACCGGGGTGGCTTCGGTTGTCATTCGGGGACCATTCGGAGGGTGGGGAGGTCCCACCCTATCATTACTGTCAAAGACTCAGGCAGGATTGCTGGACCGGGGTGGACGAGCCGGCGGACCGCGCTAACGTCTAGTTGAAAGGTCCCGCGCGTCGCGAGGAGGCGTCGCCTGCTTTTCCCCGGAAAACTGGGTGTTGTGGCACTTTTACCTACATGTTCGCGCTACCCTGGCGGGGACGGAGATCGGAACTTTCCCCGGCCCTGAACGTCAGCCATCTTTGAATTCGAGGCCGCCCCCTTGTCTCCTGATGCGAGCCGGATAGCCATGTTGACCCGGATCGCCCGCGCGGCCCGGCGCAGCGAGCTGCGCATGCGCAGCGCCGCCGCCCTCCAGGCGTTCGTGACGACGATGGCGTTGTCGCTCATTGCCGTGGCGCTGGCCCTCACCCTGGCCAAGGTCGTTCCGGGCTTCGAGAAGCGCTGGGCATTCGACGTGGTGGCGGCCGGCACCCTGGCGGTCTTCACGGCCACGGCGCTCGCGGCCATGCGCCGTCTGCCCAGACTCGCCGGGGCCATGGCGCTCGATGCTCACCACGGGCTCGCCGATCGTCTCACGAGCGCGCTCTCGTTCGCCGCGGTTCCCGCCGGCGATCGCACGGCGATGATGGAAGTTGCGATGGACGATGCGTGCGAGCATTCGCGCGACCTCTCCCCTCGTAAGGCGACGCCCTTCGGATGGCCTCGCGATCTGCCGGCCGCTCTCGGCATGCTGCTCGGCGTGGTGCTCATCGTCGTGATCCAGGTTCGAACTCCGCACACGGTGGCCCAGGTCAAGACCATCGATCCTGCCGTGCTTTCGGCCGACGACATCGATCTGTTCCGCGAGGTTGGCAAGAAGCTCGCCGAGGTCGACAAGAGCCCCGACGTGCAGGCCGCGCTCCAGGCCTACAACCAGCTCGTCGAGGACCTCGCGCAAAAGCGGCTCGATCGCAACGAAGCCTTCCGCCGCATGCACGAGATCGAATCGAAGCTCATGGAGGGCCGCGCGCTCGACGCCAAGTCGCTGGACGAGCAGCTGAAGATGCGTGCGTCGGCCCTGAAGAAGAGCGAGCTGTCCCGCCCT
>JBBSDY010000472.1:0-4209 GCA_038240245.1 Polyangiales bacterium | reverse complement strand
ACGCGAGATCGCGCGCGCCGTCCTGTCGAGCCAGCACGGCGCCCGCGTCGCTCGGCTCGCCCAGCCACTTGCCGAGGCAATCCTCTCCGCTTCGGGTGTGCGTCGTATCGAGGAGCTGAAAGAGCGACGCCTCTCCGAAGATGCCGAGATCGGTGCTGTAAGGATGAGCATCGGAGACGAACCGATCTCCGCGCGACGGATAGCCCTGGAAGCGGCCAGCGATTCGCTCGATGGCCCAGTGATGAAAGGCGATCGCCGCGGCCACCCGGCGCTCTTTGCGATCGAGCCGAATGTGCCAGACGACCAGCACCACGAACGCCGCCGCAAGCGCGATGGCCACGACGAGGACCCACTCCGGCAGGTACCCAAATCCGCGCAAAAAGCCGAGCAAGACCGCACCGGCCAGGGTGATGAGACGGAAGGTCGAAATGAGACGTGAGACCCGGTCGAGCTGCTGCGCGACCGCTTCGAGCTGGCGCTTTTTCTCGGCATGGGCGTCGCCTGGCGCGCCCCCCCCTTGCTCGACGCGGGTTTCTTCGGGGTGGGGCGGGTCTTGCAGTGGGCGCATCGGTGTCCCTCTTTCTCGGTAAGAAACGGCATCGCCGAGGACCCCGGTGCGGGGATTCGGGCTGGGGCCCAGAATATCCGTACATTCGCGCTCAGTTCGCACTATCGTAGCTCCCATGCGGGTCACCTTTCACGGCGTTCGAGGGTCGATCGCGACGCCAGGTCTGTCCACCGTGCGCTATGGAGGCAACACCGTCTGTGTCGATGTCCGCCTATCGGACGGGACCGTCTTGGTCCTCGATGCCGGCACCGGTATTCGCGAGCTCGGTCGCATCCTGTTGCGCGAACAGCACAAGGCTCCCATCAACTTGCTCATCACCCACGCCCATTGGGATCACATCATCGGCATTCCGTTTTTCGGTCCTATCTGGCGCAAGGATCAGCACATCGTCCTTTACCCGCTGGCGACCATCGCGCAGGAGCGCCTGCGCCATAACTCGATCCTGTTCGACCAGATCCATTTCCCCGCCTCCGCCGCCGACATCCCGGCCCGAATCGAGCTCATCGATCCCACCGAGGAGCGATGGCGCATCGGATCAGCCGTGATCTCGCGCGTCCAGCTCAACCACCCCGGCGGTGCACAGGGCTTCCGCGTCGACGACGCCGATGGCTCGTCGGTCTGTTATCTGACCGACAACGAGCTCGCACCTCCCGGCCCGCCCACCACGTCACGCGAGACCATCGCCAAGTTCTCGCGCAACGCGGGGCTTCTCATTCACGACGCCCAATACCTCGAGTCCGACATGCCCGCCAAGCACGGGTGGGGTCACTCGCTGGTCAGTCAGGTGCTCGAGCTGGCGCGCCAGTCCGAGGCGGCCGCCGTGTCTCTCTTCCATCACGAGCCCGAGCGCGACGACGAAGCGCTCGACCGCATTGGCGTGAGCGCAAGCGTGTGGCTCAAAGAGCAGGGTAGCTCGACCCAGGCGGTCGTGGCGCGCGAGGGTCTCACCCTCACCGTCGTGCCCCGCTAGGTAGTCGCTGCCCGTGCGGTGCTCGCCGCTCATTTGATCTTCAAGAGCTCGACGTCGAAAACGAGCATGCCGGCGGGCGCTCCGGGGCGCGGGTTGTCGCCATAGGCGAGGTTGCCGGGGATCCAAAAGCGCGTCTTTTCTCCTTCGACCATGAGCTGCACGCCTTCGGTCCAGCCCTTGATGACGCCGTTCAGCCCAAAGGTGATGGGCTCGCCGCGCGTGACGGAGCTGTCGAACATCTTGCCGTCGGTCGTCCAGCCACTGTAGTGGACCTCGACCTGATCGGTCGCGCTCGGGTGTCGCGATCCGGTTCCCTTCTGCAAGACACGGTACGCGAGCCCCGATTCGGTCTTCTTGGCGCTTGCCGGCGCTGCCTTCACGTCGGTGGGAACCGCGGGCGGCTTGGGGCCGACGGCGATGTCGAGCAGCTCGACGTCGAACACCAGCATGCCGGCGGGCATTCCCGGCTGGGCAGGGGTATCGCCGTAGGCGAGCTTTCCCGGGATCCAGAGGCGCGCCTTCTCGCCCACGGTCATGAGCTGCAAGCCCTCGGTCCAACCCTTGATGACACCGCTCACCTTGAAGCTCGTCGGCTCGCCGCGAACGACCGAGCTGTCGAACATCTTGCCGTCGGTCGTCCAGCCGGTGTAGTCAACCTTCACCTTGTCCTCAGCGGTGGGGTGGTCCTTGCCGGTGCCCGCTTTGAGCACCTTGAGCGCGAGACCGGAAGGCGTCTTCTTGGCGTCGGCCGGGGGTGCGGCAACATCGGGCGGAGCCGGAAGTGCTTTCGGCTCGGCGGGAGCAGCCGCTGCCGCCGTGCTCGGTGGGGTCTCGGCCGGCGCAGGGGTGGACGGCTTTTCGGCCGCGGGAGGCGCAGGAGCTGCTGGCTGGCTCTTCGAAGAACCTGGCTCGGCGGGTCCCTTGTCGCACGAGACAACGAGGCCGAGAGCCAAAGCGAACAGGGCGGAGACCGAGAGGGGCAGTTTCATGACCGGCGCAGCCTAATCCACCTCGCGCCCGCCGCCAAACATCGGCGAAATTTCTCCGTCAGACGCCAGTACCATGGCCCATATGGTCTTGCCGGCACCTCCCCCACCGCCACCGGCCCCCCCTGCGCAGGCAGCGGAAAGTGCCTCCAGCATGGGCCGGGGGCCGCGCCGCAAGGGAACACCCGGGTGGATGGTTGCGCTCATTGCGCTCGCGGCCCTGGGCGCTCTCGCCCTGCTCGGGGTCGGGGTGGCAGCGTTCTTTTTCCTTCGCAGCGACGAAGGAAAGAAAGCGGTCACCGCTGTCGGCCGCGGGGTCAAGATCGCACACGATGCGCAGAACGCTCCTGGAGCAGCTGAGCTGCGGCAGCTCGGCTGCCAGAGCGCGCTCATCATGGACCTCGACGACATCGCGAAAAGCTTCGATCCCGACCGAAACCGCAACTCTCGTCGAATGCTCTACATCACCTGCTTGGTGCCTTTTGGGGTGAGGACCGTGCCCGCCTGCGACGACGCCGCCAGCGAGTATGTGCGCGCCGTCGGGGGAACCGCGAGGTCACAGTTCGTCGTGGTGGTGCAAAAACCTTTTCAAAGTAAGCCCTTCTGCTCCGAGCTGTTCGACCCGCAGGGTGCCAGCCTTGGCCCGTTTGGTGCCGGTCCGGCATCGCCTGCCCACAGCGGCTCGACCGGTGAACCAAGCCCATAGAGCCCTGGTCCAACGGTCGATGGGTTAGATGAGCAGAGTAGTGTAGGAGAACGCAAGATGCCCTCGGCCCCAGACCAGACGAGCTCGGCGGGCGGGCCCCAGGCCGAAGATGTCCGCTCCCTTCAGCAACGCCTGCGGCTCTTCGTCGAGCACACCCCGGCGGCGGTGGCGATGGTCGATCGCGACATGCGCTACCTGCTGGTGAGCCGTCGCTTTCTCGTCGACTTTGCCCTGGCCGATCGCGACATCATCGGTCTCTCGCACTACGACGTCTTTCCCGAGATCCCCGAAGCGTGGAAGCAGCAACATCGTCGCTGTCTCGCGGGCGCGATCGAGACGTGCGACGCCGACAGATTCGTGCGCGCCGACGGCTCGATCGACTGGGTGCGGCGCGAGATCGTTCCGTGGCACGACGCCCAGGGCAACGTGGCCGGGCTCCTGCTCTTCAATGAGATCATCACCGAGCGCAAGCAAGCCGAGCAAGCTTTGCGCGAAAGCTACGAAGAGGCCAAGCAGGCCCGGGCCGACGCCGAGGCCGCTCGCGCGCAGGCCGAGTCGGCCAACCGAAGGAAAGACGAGTTCCTGGCGCTTTTGGGTCACGAGCTGCGCAATCCGCTGGCGCCCATCTTGACGGCGCTCCAGCTCATGAAAATTCGCGAGGGTGAGGCATCGGTTCGCGAAAGGACGATCATCGAACGGCAGGTGCAGCGTCTGGTCTCCCTCGTCGACGATCTGCTCGACGTCTCGCGCCTCACCCGCGGCAAGATCGAGCTCAAAAAGCAGACGGTCGAGATCTCGCAGATCCTTACCCAGGCCATCGAGATGGCCAGCCCGCTCCTCGAGCAGCGATCGCACAACCTGCGCATCTCGGTTGCTCGCCGCGGACTCTTGCTCCGGGCAGATGATGTTCGGCTGGCGCAGGTCGTGGCCAACCTGCTCACCAACGCCGCCAAGTACACCGAGCCCGGCGGGGAGATTT
>JBBSDY010000471.1:0-4214 GCA_038240245.1 Polyangiales bacterium | reverse complement strand
GCTCGTGATTTCAGTGCAAACTCCCGTCTGCGTACTCTACTTCGCCGTCCTCCTGCTCCTCAGTTGCTACGGGCTGCATCGCTCGCACCTGGTCTACCTCTGCTGGCGACACCGCAGGACCCTCCAGCGCAACAAGCAGGTCTGCATGTCGGACGTGCCTGGCGAGCTGCCCTTCGTCACCATCCAGCTCCCGCTTTTCAACGAGGCGACCGTGGCGACGCGCCTGCTCGATGCCGTCGCGCTCATGGACTACCCGCTCGATCGCTTCGAAGTGCAGGTGCTCGATGACTCGACCGACGAGACACAGGCGCTCGTTCGCGGTCACGTCGAGCGCCTCCGCGACGAGGGCAAGAGCTTCGTCTACGTCCACCGCACCAACCGCGTCGGCTACAAGGCCGGTGCGCTCGCCGAGGGCCTTCGGACCGCGCAGGGCGAGCTCATTGCCATCTTCGACGCCGACTTTTTGCCGCAGCCCGACTTCCTCCGCGCTTGCGTCCCCCACTTCCGTGACGCCGAGATCGGCATGGTTCAGACGCGCTGGGGTCACATGAACCGCGACCACTCGCTGCTCACCAAGATCCAGGCGCTCATGCTCGACGGCCACCACATGGTCGAGAACCGCGCCCGGTTCGCCGCGGGGTGCCTCTTCAATTTCTCGGGCACGGGCGGTATGTGGCGGACATCGGCGATCGCCGACGCGGGCGGCTGGCAGCACGACACGCTCACCGAAGACCTCGACCTGTCCTACCGGGCGCAGCTCGCCGGGTGGAAGTTCGTCTACCGGGAGGACATCGTCTCGCCGGCCGAGCTTCCCGAGGATCTGTCGGCCTTCCGCGCCCAGCAGTTTCGCTGGGCCAAGGGGACCGTGCAGACCTCGCGCAAGCTGCTCTCGCGGGTGATGAACGCCCCAGGGTTGCGTCTCTCTCAGCGCATCGAGGCCTTTTTTCACCTGACGCCCCATTTTGCGTATCCGCTGATGGTGCTGCTTTCGATCTTGTTGCTTCCCGCGCTGCTGCTGATGCCGGCCACCGATACCCGCACGATGCTGATGGTCGATCTGCCGCTGTGCATCGGCACCACAGGGTCGCTGGGAGCCTTCTACACGCTCGCCGAGGTTGCCCAGGGTCGTGGTCGCTGGGGCGCACTGTCGCGCCTGCCTGCCCTCATTGCCCTGGGAGCGGGGCTCGCACCGCACCTGACCCGCGCCGTCATCGAGGGGCTCGAGTCGATGGCGGGCGAGTTCGTGCGTACCCCGAAGAGGGGATCGCGCGAGGGCCGTTACCGTACCCGCGCGTCGATTCCGGTGGTCGAGAGCGGCCTGGCCTTGCTCTCCCTGGTCAGCGTGCTGGCCTCCATCACGACGGGCCACTGGTTTGCCACCCCGTTCGCGATGCTCTTCACCCTGGGCTACGGCTACGTCGCGTTCCTCGTCGGGTCCGAGCAGGTCCTGCAGCGCCGCGAGGCCCGTTTCCTCGAGCCGGCGGGCACGCCTTCTCTCGGGGCCAGCTCCGAAAAGCTCGCCGCCTAGCTTGGGGCGGCCTTGCGCCGCGCACCGCTGCCGGCGTTTCTCTATGGACTCTTGAGAGGTTACGGCCGTAGTATGGTCACTAACTTAGCCGAGGGTGCGCGATGACCAAAGCTGACATCGTTCAAGTCGTGTACAGCAGGCTCGGTGGATTCTCCAAGAAGGAGTCCGCCGATCTCGTCGATCTCGCGTTCGAGATGATGAAAGAGACGCTCGGCCGCGGCGAGAAGATCAAGATCTCGGGCTTCGGAAACTTCGTCCTGCGCGACAAGCGCCAGCGACAGGGCCGCAACCCCCAGACGGGCGATCCCATCGTGATCACGCAGCGCCGCGTTCTGAACTTCAAGGCGAGCCAGATTCTAAAGCAGGCGCTCAACGGCAAAGAAACGACCGCGCCGGCGGGCGCAGTCGCGGCCGGCGGCGGGGGCAAGGAGTAGCTCCCCGCGATGCGCAGCCGCGAACGGGGCGGAGACTCGATCGGCAGCGCTCCAGGGCCAAAAGCCCAACGTGGTGCGGGGTCGCTCGGAAGCGCGGGCGACGGCGGCGGCACGATCAGCTCGCTGCCCACCAAGCTCTATTTTCGAATTGGCGAGGTTGCCAGCGCAGTCGGCGTCGAGACCCACGTGCTTCGCTACTGGGAGACCGAATTTCGCTCGATCAGGCCGCAGAAGTCGTCGCGCGGGCAACGTGTCTACTCACGTCGCGACGTCGAAACCCTGATGAAAGTCAAAGAGCTGCTGTACCAGCGCGGCTTTACGATCGCCGGCGCACGCAAGCAGCTACGCGACGGCGGGATCGAGCCGCGCGAGGCGGCTGATCCCACGCTGCGCGGGGCCACCCGAATGCGCACCGCCCTGGTCGACATCCGCAAGGAAATCCTCTCCCTCATCGAATCCTTCGAGCGCCCTTAAAACCCACGACGAATCGCTTCCGCCCGTTGGCCGGCATCAGATAAGAGAACCGCAAAGGCGCCAGCAGACCAACAAAAATCCTCGTGGCGCCTTGGCGGTTGGTTTCTTCATTCAGAACGGGATGTCGTCGCCGCCGCCGAAGTCGTCGGGCGGAGCGACCGGGCCGCCGCCATCGTCGGGCGGAGCGCCGGAGCCACCACCGCTGCTACCGCCACCGCCGCCGCGACGGCCACCACCGCCACCCGACGGTTCGTCGCCCATCTCAGGGCCCCCACCGCCAGCGCCCCGCCCACGCCCACCGGCGAGGATGAGGTTGGTCGCGTGGACCTCGGTCTTGTAGCGTTTTTTCCCTTCTTTGTCGTCGTAGCTGGAGGTGCGCAATCCGCCCTCGATGAAGACGGTCGACCCCTTGGTGAGAAACTTTGCCAGGGCTTCGCCGCGCTTGCCCCACAGAACGACGTTGTGCCAATCCGTACGCTCTTGCCGGACCTTGTTGCGGTCGAGATAGGACTCGGTCGTGGCGATCCTCATGTTGAGCACCGCTTGCCCGGACTGGGTGAAGCGGAGCTCGGGATCGGCGCCGAGATTCCCAAGCAGCATCACACGATTCAATCCTTCGGCCATGGCGAACCTCCAGTCTTTCGGGTACGAGCGCGCGGCTTGCCCGTCAAGCGGGGTCGCGCGCGCACGCGAGGCGGGGGGGACATTGTCTTTCCGCCCGCGGGTATCGCGGGGCGCACAATCCGCTTGGGCACGCCGAAGGTGCGGCGTATCTCCATGAGCTCCTCGGCGGAAAGCGGGCGGCAGTCCCCCGGGCGCAGACCTTCGCTGGTGATGCCGGCGAAGGCCACGCGCGCGAGCCGCATGACCAGGAATCTCGTGGCCTCGCCCATCTTGCGAATCTGCTGGTTGCGACCCTCGACGAGTGTGACCTCGAGCCAGGTCTTGCCCTTTTCGCGCCGAATCACGAAGACCTCGGCCCGCCGGGTCTTCTCTCCCTCGATGACCACGCCCTCTTCCCAGTGAAGGCGGTCGGCCTCTTTCATCTCGCCGGCCACCTTGACGATGTACGTCTTGGGTACGTCGCGCTTGGGATGGATCAAACCGTCGCAGAACTCGCCGTCGTTGGTGAGGAGCAAGACGCCGCTCGTGTGGTAGTCGAGCCTTCCCACCGGGAAAACGCGCTCCGAGATTCCGGACACCAGATCGCGCACCGTTTTTCGGCCCTCGGGATCGCTGACCGTCGACACGACGCCGCGAGGCTTGTGAAGCACCAGGTACACGAGAGACTCGGCGACGAGACGTCGGCCGTCCACCTCGACCTTATCCGTCCGCGGGTCGACTTTTGTCCCCAGCGTCGAGACGACCGCACCGTTGACCCGGACGTGACCCTTCACGATCAGATCTTCGGCTGCCCGCCGGGAGGCGACTCCGGCGCGCGCCATGACCTTCTGGAGGCGCTCTTGTGACATAATGTAGGCGGCAGATGCTTCTACGCTCCCTGGCCCTACTTTGCCAGGCTTCTCGTGGAGGTTCGTGGTCGGACGGGGCAAATCCTACTGCCGCAGAATCTCACTGCCAGATCGATCATCGAAGCGGCCATCCGTCCACTCAAGTCTGACCGGACAGGCGCAACACATGCTCCGGCGAAGTGGGACTGGCCTGGCATGGCGGCTGAACCAGCCGAAAATGGGTCATTCCGACGGGCTCGCCATAGCTTTCGTTGGGTCGGCGCCAAATCTGCCGATCGTGATCTGCTCCTGCCAAGACTGCGGCAG
>JBBSDY010000470.1:0-4220 GCA_038240245.1 Polyangiales bacterium | reverse complement strand
TCGGCGCTCTTTCGTTTCGCCGCGAATCGCGCGAGCAAGCGCCGCGCTCCACGCGAGCCGAGCGAGCTCACCACGACGGCGAACGGCGCACCAAAGAGACCGAGCCAGTAGAAGGGTCTTTCGGTCAAGGACTCGGCGGGTCGCTTGTAGCCGCCTGCACGATCGCGCTGCTTGCCCAGCGTGGCCCAAGGATCGCGGGGAGCGGCGGGATCCGCGTTGGCCGACTTGTTCAATTCGGGCTCCACCTCGATCTTGCCCAGATACACCCGGGCAATGTCATACACTTTGCGATCGGGACTCCAGTACGGGAGCGTCGCTTCTCCGAGCTCGACCGTGCCAGCCGTCTTAGGACGCACGAGGTACGAGAACGTGCGCGAGCCACGAACCTTGCCATTTTCGACTTCGAGATCTTCGCGTACCTGCGGCTCCAGCCACTCGAGCGCCGACGACGTGGGGATCTTGATGGCGTTCGGAACATTGCCCACACCGGCCAGTTTGAAGGTGACCGCCACCGCGCCGCCGACCTCGGATTTTCGCGGATCGACCGTGGCCGTCAACGTGTAGTTGCCGACATCGCCCATCTGGTAGCCGACCGGACGGGCCTTGCTGGGGGGCTCGCTCACCTGCAGCTTGATCGGTTGGCTGGCGCGCGCCGCGTTGAGGCGGCCGGAATTGCCGACGACGGTCGTCTGCAGCGGCCCGATCTCGAGCTCGCCCGATCGGAGCGGAAAAAGAGCCGCCTTGTAAATCGGCTGCGCTCTCCAGACGACACCTCCTACCGAGGCGGGGCGTGATTCGGGAAGGTCATCGGGCGAAAGGAGCTGGCGCTTGAAGAAATCGGCGCACGATGGCTCGTGGTACTCGGCGAGCCTGAGCTCCATGGATCGCGCGTAAAGGTAGACGGTGAATGTCACCTGCTCGCCGACGACGGGGCTCTTCTGATCGATGACCGAGTGCAAGAAGACCGTGGCCCCGAGCGGAGCGTCGAGAGCAAGGTCGGGATCGGGCGTCGGCTCGGCCTGCGGCTGAGGCGTATCGAAGAAGCCGGGGAACCTGGGAAACATCCCTCCGAAGGGATCGAAAGGATTGGGCGACGGTGTGGCGTGACGTTGGTGCCCGCCGGGCGAGGCGGGATGAACGATCACGCGCATGGCGTTCGCTTTCACCTTGCGCCCATTCCACGTCACGCTCGGCGGTCCGATCCCAAAACCACCTTCGCGCGTGGCAACGACTTGCCACGTGGCGGTGATTCCGGACTTTCGGATCATGTGACCATTCATGATGCTGATCTGCGTCTGGCTCGACATGCTGGGCGGACCGGTGCGAAGCCCATCGGGTAGAGGCAGCGCGGGATCGCTCGGACTGGGCGCGCTCGAATCGACCGTCACGGTGAGGGTGACGGAAAAGGGCTCACCGACCTCGACGTCGCGGGGCTGGACGCTGGCCGACACGGTGGGAGGCTCGATCTGCGCGTAGCTGTCGCGCGGTGCGACCAGCGCGATGAGCGCCACGATGAGAAGCCAAACCCGCTTCACTTGTCGTCCTTCCCCCGAAACTTGCGATCCGAGACGTGGTTCTTCGCGTCTTGCTGCTGAAAAGTGGGCGCCGATTCGAGCATGTCGAGCATGCGTTGATCCTGGTTGACGCTGGGCGGCGGGGGCGGCGGCGCGGCGTCCTCGGTGTCGTGGTTGGGTGGGCTCTGTGCGTCGGAGCCACTTCCGCCGCCGTCCTTGGGTGGCGGAGTACCTGCATCTTTCTGAGGATCGTTGCCGCCGCCGTCCTGGTTGTCAGGTGGACCATCGGGTGACGATTGTCGGTCGCTGGAGGCGTCGCGCGGGCCCGCCTCGGGGGAAGCGTCGGGAGCGCCGGCTTCCTTTTTTTTCTCCTCCTCGATGCGAAAAAGAGCGATCGCGCGGTTCCAGGCGGCGTCCTGTCCGATGCTGTCTCCACCGTCGACGATGCCTGGAATGAGCTTGAGCGATTCGTCGTAGTGCCGAACCGCTTCCTGGTATCCCTTGCGCAAGAACTCGAGATTGCCCGCCAGGTAGTGAGCGCGCGCGCGCAAGTCGAGCGGTACGTCCGCCTCGCCCGAAATCGCCAGCACCACCCTGAGCGCGCACTCGACCTCGGTGTTGCGAAGCTCGGCGAGCGCCTGCTCTTCGGGCGTCGGCCCTGCGTCGCCTCCGTTTTCTTCCTGTCCAAAGCGCAGCCCATATCGCTCGCCGAGGGCGAAGAGCGCGATGCCCAGATCGAGGCTGGCGTGCGGCCTCTCGCGCACCTTGTCGGGGATGCCGAGCCCACCCTCCGCGCAGGATCCCGTCGCCAGGTATTCTTCGAGCAGCCCCACGGCGGCCCCAGCGTCTCCGGCATCGAGAGCCAACACGGCGCTCTTGACCTCGGGCGCCTTGCGCTCGAACGGCCGCGAAGGATTCCACTCGCACCCTCCCAGCACGAGCAGCATCATCCCCACGCCCACAGCCGCCATGCCAACGGGCCGCTTCGACCGGCGTCTCCCACTTTCCGACAAGAACACCTCGGCCACCAACAACAGCAGCGCTCCCCCCAGCGGGTACATGTAGACGTCCGCATAGATGGTCTCGACTTGCTCGCCGAGCTCCTCGGTCATCTTGCGCTTCAGGTCCTGCGAGATCGCGTCGATGCCCGTCGTCCCGCGCTCGGAGCGCACGATCTTGCCACCGGCCACCGAGGCCACCTGCTCGAGTTGCGCTTCGCCCTCGGTCGAAAGAGACGTCGTGAGCGGCTGGCCGTCCTCATCCTTTCGGTAGCCCGTCATCTTTCCGTCGGGTCCCATCTCGGGAATGCGCTCTGGCGTCCGTCCGCCGATTTGAACGACATCGACGATGGTTCCCTCCTGGCCCGCCGAACGAGCCACGCTCACCGGATCGCCCTCTGTATCCTCACCGTCGGTGACCACCAGGATGACGCGACTGTGATCGTGCGACTTGGGATCGCTCGCCAAAAGCTCGCGCGCCCGTGCGATGGCGCGGGCAATGGCGGTACCACCGACGGGCATGTCGTTGGGCTCGAGCTGACGAAAAAACTGGGCGATGGCCGCTCCGTCGGAGGTCACGGGAAAGCCGATGGGCTCACCGGCGAACGCCACCGCTCCAAAGCGCGCTCCGCCCAAGTTGTGGATGAGCCGGGCCACCTCGGCCTTGGCCCGGTCGATGCGGGAAGGCGCCACGTCGCGCGCGTACATGCTCTTCGAAAAATCGAGCGCGATGACGACGTCGAGGTTGGTGGCTGGAATGAGCTTCGTCCCCCGTCCATATTGCGGGCGCGCGATGGCCACGAACGCGAGCGCGGTGGCGATGACGATGGCCACGCCTTTCCAGGCGCGTCTTCGAGCAGGCCGCGCGGTCACCAGCTCGCGGATCCGATCCGGATCACCGAAGCGCCGGCTCGCCCGGCGCAGGCCGATCCCTCCCCACACGAAGAGCCCCGCCACGACCAGCGCGAAGAGAGCTCCCAAAAGCCACATGGGGTGAGCAAACTTCACGGGAACCTCCTCATGACCCACGCGCGCAAGAGCGCATCGAGCGCCACCAGCGCAACTCCTGGCAAGAGGAGCAGCGGGAAGAGATCCTCGAACGATGCCGTCGCCGCCTCGAAGCGCGTTTTTTCGAGGCGATTGAGAACGTCGTGCATGCTGGCGGTGAGCGCCTGGGCATCGGTGGCCACATAGGCTTCGCCGCCCGTATCGGCGGACAGCTTCTTCAGAAGCTCGGGGTTCACCGGAAAGCGACCGCGGGTGTAGTGAGGCTGCCCGAAGAGATCGACTCCATCGGGAACGTCGACCTCGTCGCCGTTGCCAATCTGGATGGTGTAGATCTTGGCGCCGACGACGGTGGCGAGGTGCCCTGCGTATTCGGGCGCGATGGATCCCGAGTTGGACTCGCCGTCGGTGAGCAGCACGATCGCCTTGGATCGGGCGTCGCTGCGCCTGAGCCGCGCCGTCGCCACGCCAACCGCGTCGCCGATGGCGGTCAGTGATCCATCGACGACGCCGAGGGTCATTCGGTCGACGAGCAGATCGAGCAAGTGGTAGTCGAGCGTGGGCGGCGACAGGACGTAGGCGCTCTTGCCGAAGACCACCACGCCGATACGATCGGTCTTGCGCCGCCCGATGAAATCGCGAATGACGGCCTTGGCGGTGTCGAGCCGCGTGGGACGCCTCCCGATGGGCCCTATCCGCGGTG
>JBBSDY010000469.1:0-4230 GCA_038240245.1 Polyangiales bacterium | reverse complement strand
TCTTCGTGGCCATCGTCATCGTCTTCCAGGGCAGCTTCGACCTGATTGGCGATCTGTCGCACCCGGGCCAGTCGATGCTGATTGCCAGCTTCGGGGGAGGGATTGCGGCGGGCAGCATCGCGCTCTTGCTTCGCGACGTCGCCGAAAGGGTGCTCGGCGCCGTGTCGCGCGACAAGCTGCTCGATCTGACGGATCTCGAGCAGCCTCTCTTGCAGAAGATGGCGCGCGAAGCGCCGGGCTCCTGGGAGCACGCGCGCGCCATGGCCAACCTCGCCGAGGCGGCGGCCAGCGCCGTCGGCGCCGACGCATTGCTCGTCAGGGCGGGCGCCTACTACCACGACCTCGGCAAGACGTTGCAGCCCAAGTACTTCGTCGAGAACCTTCTTCCCGGCGAAGAGAGCCCGCACGACGAGCTCGAGCCCGAGATCTCGGCCGATGCAATCATGACCCACGTCGTCATGGGCGCGAAGATCTTACGGCAGGGCGGCATCCCCGAGCCGGTCGTGGAGTTTGCTTACACGCACCACGGTACGCAGGTCGTCGAGTACTTCTGGAACAAGTGCCTGAACAGCGGCAACCCCAAGGGGCTCACCGAAGAGCACTTTCGTTACCCGGGAATGAAGCCGCAGACCAAAGAGACGGCCATTCTAATGCTCGTCGACTCGATCGAAGCCGCCTCGCGAACCATCGATCCGCCCGAACGCGAGAAATTCGAAGAGATGATCCAGCGCATCATCTTTACCAAGCTGCGCGGTGGACAGCTCGACGAGAGCGGGCTCACCGTGGCCGATTTGCGCATTTTGGCGATTCGTATGAGCGATACGCTGGTGAACATGTTCCACCACCGGATTCGCTACCCGTGGCAGGACCAAAGGCGCGTGGTGACGCACTTCACCACGCCGTTGCCGGGTCCGGTTTCGTCGATGGCCGCGCGCGGCAGCTTCTCGTCGATCGCTCCCGAAAACCGGCCGTCACCTTCCATGCCTGCCGAGGGTGGGTCGTTTTCGTCGCAGCCGCCGTCGATCACCTCCGCCCCCCTGTCGCTGGTCCCCTCGATTACCCCGGCCCCTCCGCAGAATCCTCCGTCGTCCGCGCCCCACAAGAAGTGACCCCTAGCCCACTCGAGAAATCCGCATGAACGAGCAGAGCTTCATGAAGTCCCTCTTTCACGGGGTGATCGCCGAAGAGCTCATTTTCCCGTTTCCCGAGTTCAGCCGTGACGAGCGCGACAACACGGCGATGATTCTCGACAGCGTTCGCAAGTTCCTCGACGCCAACGTCGATCCCGCCAAGATCGACCAGGAGCAAACGATCCCTTCGTCCGTCATCGAGGGAATGAAAGAGCTCGGACTCTTTGGAATGATCATTCCCCAAGAGTACGGCGGCATCGGATTGTCGGCGAGCTCGTACGCGCGCGTGGTGCAAGAGGTGGCCGGTCACGACGCCTCGCTGGCCGTGACGCTCGGCGCGCACCAGTCGATTGGCCTCAAGGGCATTTTGCTCTTCGGCAACGAGCAGCAAAAGACGGAATATCTGCCCAAGCTCGCGTCGGGCGAGCACGTCGCCGCCTTCGCCCTCACCGAGCCCTCTGCGGGGTCCGACGCCGCCGCCATACAGACCAGGGCCGAGCCTCTGCCCGACGGCAGCGGCTACGTGCTCAACGGTTCGAAGATCTGGATCACCAACGGCGGCTTCGCCGACGTCTTCACCGTCTTTGCCCGCACGTCGTCCCCCGAAGCCGGCCAGAAGCCCAAGATCACGGCCTTCATCGTGGACCGCGCGATGGGCGTGAAGAACGGCCCTCCCGAGCACAAGCTCGGCATCCGCGGATCGTCGACGACCGAGGTGTTCTTCGAGGACGTCCACGTTCCCCAGAAAAACGTTTTGGGCGACGTGGGCCGGGGCTTCAAGGTGGCCGTCGAAGTCTTGAACTCCGGGCGCCTCGGGCTCGCGGCCGGGGCGGTGGGCGGATGCAAGAAGCTCATCAAGATGGCCGTCGATCGTGGGCAAGAGCGCAAGGCGTTCGGACGCCCCATCGGTGAGTTCGGCCTCATCAAGGACAAGATTGCCGGCATGATGGCCGACACCTTCGCCATCGAGTCGATGACCTACCTGACGGCAGGGCTCGTCGACAACAAGGTCTCCGACTATTCGCTCGAGAGCGCGATCTGCAAGGTTTACGCGTCCGAAACCCTGTGGCGCGTCGTGAACGAGACGCTGCAGATTGCCGCCGGTATCGGCTACATGAAGGAATACCCCTACGAGCGCGCGCTCCGCGATAGCCGCATCAACCTCATTTTCGAGGGCACCAACGAGATCCTGCGCTGCTTCGTGGCGCTCTCCGGCATGCAGGGCCCCGGCAAGGAGCTCGCCGAGGTCGTGCGCGCGATGCGCGAGCCCATCAAGGGATTTGGTCTTCTGTCCGATTTTGCCATTCGCAAGGCGCGATCGGCGCTTGGCCGCGAGCGCATGACCCGCGCGCACCCCGTCCTCAACAAGGAAGCCGTGGTGTTCGAGGACTACACCGCCGATCTCAGCAAGAACGTCGACAAGGCCCTGCGCAAGCACGGCCGCGAGATCGCCGAGATGCAATTTACCCAAAAGCGCGTTGCCGAGATGGCCATGGAGCTCTACGCCATCGCCTCGTGCCTCTCGCGCACCACACGTGCCATCGAGAAAAAAGGCGAAGAGGGCGCGCGCCGCGAGATCGATCTCACCACGGTGTTCGTCGCCTCGGCCGAGCGCCGCCTCGAAGAAACGCTCCGCTCATTCGAAAAGAACGACGACGAGCTACGCAAATCCGTCGCCTCGCGCGCCTACACCGACGGCGGCTACCCGTTCGACGTCATTTGAACGCTCGACGTGATCGGCGCGCCGCGCCGAATCGCTCATTCTGCCACTTCGGAAAAATCTCCGAGAGTGGCACACCGAAGCTCGGCCACAGCTTCGATTTCACGATGACGTCCACTTCGTAGATATCGGGCTCGCCAAAGCGATTGTCGGAGAAACGGAAGAAAAAAGCCCTGGCTCGAATCGAACACTCTCCCCAGGTCGTTCGCTCGGACGAAAGCCCGAATGGCACTCACCAAGTTACCGTTGATCTCACCATGGGGCCATCCGGCCGGCGGAGTCACCACGATCCTCCCATTCATCAGCTCGTAGTGGTTCACATCGCCACGTTGCTCTCGTTCGCTGACCCAATCAGTGAAAGCGTCCGGGGTCACCATCTCGACCGACTCGAAGACGGGGTTCATTGCCCCCGAACTCCAGCAGAGGCCTCTTGACGTGGCGACGCGCGGCCCGCAGAGGCCTCTTGACGTGGCGACGCGCGGCCCGGAAACAATTTGCGAGGTTCGGGCTCCGCGCGTGGTAAACTTTGCGTACTATGCGGCGTGTTCTTGTGGTCGACGATGAGGAGAACTTGCGGCTCGTGTTGCGCACGTTGCTCAAGCGGCAGGGATACGAGGTCGAGACGGCCGAGAGTGGGGAGCAAGCGCTGGCGCTGGTCGATACGTTTGGCCCCGACGTCATCTTGACCGACGTGCGCATGCCCAAAATGGGGGGGCTCGATTTGCTCGCCACATTGCAGGCCAAGGGCAACGAAGCGACGGTCATCGTGATGAGCGCGTACGGCAATGTCGATCTCGCGCTCGATGCGATCAAGGCGGGGGCCTACGACTACGTGCAGAAGCCCTTCAAGCACGAGGAGATCGTGCTCGCGCTGCGCAAAGCCGAAGAGCGCGAGGCCTTGCGGCGAGAGAATCGCGCGCTGCGCGAGGAAATTCGCAAGGAGCACCAGTTCGAGGAGATTTTGGCCAAGAGCAAGGCGATGCAGGACATCTTCCGCACCATCGCCAAGATCGCCGACTACAAGACGACGGTTCTCATCTCCGGCGAGAGCGGGACGGGCAAGGAGCTCGTGGCCCGCGCACTCCACAGTCGTAGCTCGCGGCGGGGCGCGTCCTTCGTCGCCGTCAACTGCGGAGCGATTCCCGAAAATCTGCTGGAGAGCGAGCTTTTTGGCCACAAGAAGGGAGCCTTCACCGACGCCAACGCCGATCGCCGCGGGCTGTTCGAAGAGGCCGACGGGGGGACGCTCTTTCTCGACGAGATTGGAGAGCTGCCCATCGCGCTGCAAGTGAAGCTCCTGCGCGTGCTGCAAGACGAGATGATCCGGCGCGTCGGCGATTCGCGCGATCTCAAGGTCGACGTGCGGATCATCGCCGCCAC
>JBBSDY010000468.1:0-4234 GCA_038240245.1 Polyangiales bacterium | reverse complement strand
TCGTGGAGCTCGACCTGGCCGTGCACGTGCGTGCACTTGAAGATGCGCCGGCCGAACGCATAGTAGCCGGTGCATTTGATCTTGGCGCGCGGGTCGATGATCTTGTCCTCGAGGGCCGCGAGCGCAGAAAACGGCTTGAACGTCGAGCCAGGCGGGTAGGCGCCGGACATCGTCTTGTCCAACATCGGCTGCAGGGGATCGACGTTGAGCCTGCGAAATGAGCTGCGGATGACGTCGATACCCTCACCGCCAGAAAGCTGGTTAGGGTCGAAGGCGGGCTTGGAAAAGAGGCCGAGGATGCGCCCCGTCCGCACATCGACGACGGTGACCGCTCCCGCGATCTGTCCGCGCATCGCCCTCTCGATCGACTGCTCGAGATCGCTGTCGAGTGTCAGCCGAAGGTCGCGGCCGGGCACGGGATCGAGGCGGCGCGGCTCGTCGATGAGGTCCTTGGTCGCCGCGCCACCGTGACGCACGCCGCGGGCGTCGACCACGACCTTCTCCCAGCCGCGCGTTCCGCGCAGGTAGCTCTCCCAGCCGCGCTCGACACCACCGGCTCCGATGCGATCGCCCTCGACGTACGAAAGGGATTTCAGCCTGGCCAGCGTCTCGGGATCGATCTGGGCCATGTAGCCGAGGGAGTGGGCTCCCAGCTCGCCCTGGGGGTAGTAGCGAACGGGTACCGGAACGACATCGACCCCGCGTAGCTCGGCGGCGTGCGTCTCGAGCGTGGCCACCACGTCGCGCGAGATGTCCTCGCGCACCAGGATTTGCTGCAGCTTGCGGGGTCCAGGATCGTCCCTTATCTCGTCGAGCTTGGCCTCGAGCCTGGCGCGATCGTCGGCGGAGAGCCGCAGGTAGTCGACCAGCGTCTTCCACGTCTCGCGCATGTCGAGGCGCGCGGGGACCACGTACACGTTGTACGAGGGGCGGCTGGCCGCGAGCACTTTGCCCTGCCCGTCGCGAATCACGCCGCGCGTGGTGGCAAGTCGCGTCTCGTAGATGATGTTGTGGCGGGCCTCGGCCTGGTAGTCCGCACCCTCGACGACCTGCAGCTGAAAGAGTCGGACCAACAAGGTCCCGAAGGCGACCACGGTGAACAGGACCATCCACTTGTAGCGGCGCCGGAACTCTCCGACGTTGGAGCGCTGGACGAGGAAGCTCATCGGCCCCCTTCCGGCCGCGGAACGGTGATGGTCGCCTGGTGCAGGCGCTCGGCGATTCGAAAGACCAGGGGCGAGACGATGGCGGTCGCCGCCGCGTGAGGAAGGATGAGCGACAGCAGCGCGCGCGGGCTGTGGGGATCACGACCGAAGATGGCGACCAGCATGAGCACGGTGACGCTCTCGAAGAGCGCGAACCCGAACGCCAGGGCGAGCTGCGTCAAGATCGTCTGTGCAGCGAGCCGCACGCCAGCGGCGCGAGAGAGGACGAAGATCGCCACGGTGATGAAGGTGAAGAGCCCCACCGGGGCGCCGGCGAACATGTCGAGGGCATAGCCGAGGGCAAACGCCAGCGTGGCACCCCGCACGACCGAGTACTCGTGGACGCCCATGAAGACGATCAGCGGGAGGATCAAGTTGGGCATGATGCCGGCGATCGGGATGTGCCCGAGCAGTCGGTGCAGGTTGCCCTGAATGACCAGCAACAGAAGGCCCGTGCTCAAAAACAGCGCGTTACGCACGACGGCATCCTACCTGTTCGCCCTCGTGCCGGGCTCGTCGCTCGGCGGCGAAGTGATGATGAGGACCTCTTCGAGGCGTGAGAAATCCACGGTCGGGCTGGCTTCGACCTCCTGGAACATGCCGAAGTCGCGCTTGACGACCTTGGTCACGCGGGCCACCGGGACGCCCCGCGGAAATGCGCGTCCCACGCCGCTCGTCACGAGGAGATCGCCCACGTTGACCTCGTCGGTGCGCTGCATGATCTCCACCTTGCAGACGTATTTGGACTGGTCCCCCGAGCCGCGCACGAATCCGCGCGCCCCGGTCAGCTCGTCGACGACGTCGATGCCACTCCCGCTGTCCACGGCCAGCAGCACGTCCTCGCGATCGCCCGAGACTCGCTGCACTTTGCCCACCACGCCGTCCTGGGCGATGACCGGCATGTTGGGGCGCACTTCTCGACCCGCGCGATCGACGACCAGGCTCGCGACCCGAAAGAACTCGGTCAGATCCTTGCCAATGACCTGTGCGCTGATCAGATCGCCGGGGATGGTTTCGCGCAGGCCGAGCAGCCGCTTGAGCCGCCTGTTTTCGATCTCGTTTTGCTCGAGGCGCCGCACACGATCGACAAGGCGCGCGTTCTCGTAGGAAAGTCGCTGGTGGTCTGCCTTGACCTCGACCAGGTAGACGTAGTTCCCCCAGAGATTGGAGACCTCGCGGGCGATGAGGCTCGACACGTACTGGATGGGCACCGAGATCCGCATCACGGCGCGATCGATGCTGTTGAGCTCGCGCGGATCGCGAATGCTCGCCCGCAAAAAGAAGAAGGGGACTGCCAGGAGCACGGCCACGACGAGCGCGTCCCGGTACCGCCGATACGAGCTCACCCGGCGCCCCCGAGCGAGAGTCCGAAAATCGGGAGTCTTGTCATCGTGAACCTCGAACGGAAGCGCGACCGGGCTCGGGCAAGACAATCAAAACCTCGTGCTGAGGTTTCGAGTTGAGGCCCCTATCCGATCGTCACCTCTTTGAGCAGCTCGAGGTGGTCGAGCGCTTTGCCGCTGCCCAGCACCACCGCGCTGATCGGATCGTCGCAAACCATGACCGGGAGCCCGGTCTCTTCGCGCAACAGAACGTCGAGATTCTTGAGCAACGCTCCGCCGCCAGCAAGGACGATGCCCTTGTCAACGATGTCGGCCGCCAGCTCGGGCGGCGTGCGCTCGAGGGCCAAAAGGACGGCTTCGACGATGGCGTTGGTGGGCTCGGTCAAGGCCTCGCGGATCTCGTCGGAGTTGACGACGACGGTCTTGGGAATGCCGGCCACCATGTCGCGGCCCTTGACCTCCATGGTCGTTTGGGGCTCGAGCGAATAGGCGTTGCCGATCGTCATCTTGATGCGTTCGGCGGTTTGCTCGCCGATCGCCAGGTTGTACTTGCGCTTCATGTACGCAACGATGGCTTCGTCCATCTTGTCGCCGCCGACGCGCACGCTTTGCGAGTAGACGATGCCGGCCAGCGAGATGACGGCGACCTCGGTCGTACCTCCGCCGATGTCGACGACCATGTTGCCGCTCGGCTCGGTGATGGGCAGGCCCGCGCCGATCGCCGCGGCCATGGGCTCTTCGATGAGGTAGACTTCGCGAGCGCCCGCGCTCTCGGCGCTTTCTTTCACGGCGCGCTTCTCGACTTCGGTGATGCCGAAGGGAACGCAGATGATGATGCGCGGCTTGACCAGCGTGCGCCGGTTGTGGGCCCGGGCAATGAAGTAGCGGAGCATCGCCTCGGTGATCTCGAAGTCGGCGATGACGCCGTCGCGCAGGGGACGCACCGCCTGAATGTTGCCCGGCGTTCGCCCGAGCATTTCTTTGGCTTTGCGGCCGACGGCGAGGACCTTCTTGCCTCCTCGAGCGTCGCGTTGCACGGCGACGACCGAGGGCTCGCAGGAAACGATTCCCTTGCCCTTGACGTAGATGAGCGTGTTGGCGGTTCCCAGATCGATCGCGAGATCGTTGGAGAACAGGCCGTAGAGCCAGTCGAAAATCATCTGGCTGCTGTCTCGCGCATCATGCCCTTGAGCCCATTACCGGCCGGCAGTGAATCTGCCCCGACGGGCTTGCCGGGTTGGCCATCACGGCGGTCCAGGCTCGAAAAAGCGTGTCGGTTGGCCTCGGTAAAGGGGCCTCCCTGGGTATCACGGCCAGGGGTCCAGGCGCAATTCAGCCCTTCGAAATCTTCCCCTCCTTGTGGGGGAAGTGCTTTCGGCAGACGGGGCAGAACTTTTTGATCTCGAATTTTTCTGCCATCGTCCGCTTGTTCTTGGTGGTGTGATAGTTGGCGCGGCTGCAGTTTCCGCACGTGAGCTTGATGATATCGCGCATGGTGGAACTCCTAGGGGGCCGGAACTCTAAGGATCTCGGGTGGATCCGTCAAGGGGATCGTGGCTAGTCTTCGCCCCAATCGCCGCCGCGGCCCCCGCCGCCGCCCCCGCGACCACCGCCGTCGCGGTCCTTGTCCCAGTTCTTTTTCTTGCGTCCTGCCCCTTCGCCCTCGCCAGGGGGCCCGCCGCCTCC
>JBBSDY010000467.1:0-4268 GCA_038240245.1 Polyangiales bacterium | reverse complement strand
GGCGACGGCCTTCATTTCCAGATCGTCCGAGAAGAGCACCCCTTCGAACCCGAGCTCGGCGCGCAGCAGGCTCGCACAGATCGAGCGTGACAGCGTGGCCGGTATCCCGGGGTCGATCTTGTCGAACACCACGTGCGCCGACATGAGGGCGGCGATCCCCGCGCCGATGGCGGCTCGAAAAGGCGGCAGCTCCAGGTGGTCGAGGCGATCGCGTCCGTGGCTCACGGTGGGAAGAGCCAGG
This sequence comes from Polyangiales bacterium, assembly GCA_038240245.1. Lineage (GTDB taxonomy): Bacteria > Myxococcota_A > Polyangia > Polyangiales > Polyangiaceae > DASWDH01. Next base: position 4,027 of record JBBSDY010000467.1, on the reverse strand, counting down.
TGGCTGTCGATGGTGGTGTCGCCGTGCCCCGGGAAGTGCTTGCCGCAGGCCAGGATGTTCGCGCCTTGCAGACCGCGTACGAACGCAACGCCGGCCCGCATCACGGTGCGCGCATCCGAGCCGAACGCTCGATCGCCGATGACCGGATTTTCGGCCTGGGTATTGACGTCGAGAACGGGCGCGAAGTTCAAGTTGAACCCGATGGCCCCGAGCTCGACGCCCACCGCCGCCGCGGCCGACATCACCAGGTCGAGATCGCCAAACGACGCGAGCTCGCGCATCGCCGGAAGTGCCAGCGCCGGCGCGGGCAAGCGAACGACGCGACCACCTTCTTGATCGACGCCGATGAACGGCGGCAGATCACGCGGCGCCGCCTCCAACAAACTCGCGCACAGATCAGCCGCGGCGGTTACGCTTTCGAGGTTGCGCTTGAAGAGAATCGCCCCGCCCCGCCTTTTTTCGGCGAGCTCGCGCGCGAACGTCGGGGGAAGGGTCGTCCCCGCGAAGCCACCGACGATCAACTGGCCGACCAGGGCGGGTATGGGAAGATCGAGCGACATGCCGAATCGCCAGCCTAGGGGTGAACCGCCAGGGACGCCAGGGACGCCGGAGGGGCGCGTGAAGATCGGCTTGATCGCGATGCTGGCAAGCCTGTTGCTTGCCGCGTGCGTGGCACGAACGACGACGATCACCGAGCCGGGCAACGAAGGCCCGCCGGCCAGAGAAGCAAAGAAGTATCCCCCACGCGTGCACGCCCGGCACAAGCCCGAGAAGGTCGCGCGTCCGGCGGGCGCGCTGTCGCTGGCCGATGCGAGGCGCTACCTCTTGCGACTCATCAACCGTGATCGCGAAGCCGAGGGACTCGAGCCCGTGATGGCCGACGTCACGGCCGAAAAGGCAGGTCAAGAGCACGCGACCGACATGGCCATGCACGGCTTCACCGCTCACTGGGGAACCGACGGATCGGTGCCCGAGCTGCGCTACACCAGGGTCGGAGGGGCGGGGATGGTGCAGGAGAACGCCGCCTGCCTCGCCGACAGCCAGGAGCGCAAGCTCGATCCCGGCGGTCCCTTCAGCGCCGAAGAGCTGGACAGAATCGAAGCGGCGTTCATGGGCGAAAAACCTCCCGGCGACGGCCACCGTCGAAACATTCTCACGGCCTGGCACAACCGGGTGGGCATCGGGATCGCGAAGCCGGCCGGCGTTCCCTTGCTGTGCCTCGCGCAGGAATTCGTCGATCACTACGGCGACTACGCGGCTCTGCCGGCGACGGCCAGTGTCGGCAAGGCGGTGCACGTCTCGGGTGAAGTCGATTCCCCTGCCGTGTTTGCCGGAGTCGGAGTGGCACGCATCGATTCGCCTCCCGTCCGCAGCGCCGCCGAGCTCAATCAGACGCACAGCTATCCGGTGCCCACTCCTTATGCCACGTATTTTCCGAGGGGCTTCGTCACGCCGATTGTCGTCAAGGTCGAGGGCAGAGCGTTCTCCATCGACGTGCCACTCGACGACGAACGACGCGCGGGGATCTACGAGGTGAGCGTCTGGGCCGGCGTTCCGGAGACCAAGGATCTCATCATGGTGAGCTTGCGAACGATCACCGCAAGATGAGAATTTCTAGTGCCTACGACGCCATGTCCGTCGTGGCGGCCGCGGCGAGCTCCTTGGCAAAAGCCGTGATCTTCGCCTGGTCTTCTCCCTCGACCATGATCCTGAGCTTGGGCTCGGTTCCGCTCCAGCGCACCAGCAAACGGCCGTCTTGCCCCAGTGCCTTTTCGATTTTTGAGGAGAGCGCCGCCAGCGCGGGCATCTCATCGAGCGGGCGGCGTTCGCGCAGGGTCACGTTCTCGAGGACCTGTGGCACGCGCTCCATGACCTCCTGGGCAAGCTCGGAGAGCGGGCGGCGCTCGTCGATCATCATGGCGAGCACCTGCAGCGCGCCGACGATGCCGTCGCCCGTCGACGCGTGCTCGAGAAACACCAGGTGCCCGGACTGCTCGCCGCCGAAGTTGTAGCCGCCGCTGCGCATCTCGGCGACGACGTAGCGGTCGCCCACCGCCGTGCGCACCACCTTGCCGCCGGCGCGCTGGATGGCGCGCTCGAGCCCGAGGTTGCTCATGACGGTGGTGACGAGCGTCTTTTTGGCCAGGCGTTTCTGGCGGATCATGCGCGTGGCGCAAAGAGCCATGATGACGTCGCCGTCGACGATCTGGCCCTTTTCGTCGACGACAATCACGCGATCGGCGTCGCCGTCGAGCGCCACTCCGATCGATGCCTTGCGGTGTTTGACCTCGCTGACCACGTGCTCGGGGTGCAGGGCGCCGGCGTCGCGGTTGATGTTGCGCCCGTTGGGCCGGCACCCGATGGCGCACACGTCCGCGCCGAGCTCGGCGAACACGGACGGCGCGACTCGGTAGGCGGCGCCGTGCCCGGCATCGACGACGACACCCACGCCGTCGAGCGTGAGGCTGGAGGGGAAGGTGCTCTTGCAGTAGACAACGTACCTGCCGGCGGCGTCGTCGATTCTCTCGGCCTTGCCTACCGCGGTGCCGGTGGGACTTTTTTGGTCGAGCTCGGTGCCCTCGAGGAGGGCCTCGATCTCGCACTCTTTCTCGTCGACGAGCTTGAAGCCGTCGGGACCGAAGATCTTGATGCCGTTGTCGCCGAAGGGGTTGTGGCTCGCGCTGATGACGACGCCGGCATCGGCGCGCATGCTGGTGGTGAGGTACGCGACGGCCGGCGTGGGAATGGGACCGGACAGCATGACGCGCCCGCCCATCGCGCAGATCCCGGCGGCGAGCGCCGTCTCGAACATGTAGCCCGAGAGCCGCGTGTCTTTGCCGATGACCACCCGAACCGCGCGTGCCTCGTCGCGCCGCGCGACGTAAGCGATCGCCCGACCGAGCCGGAGCGCCATCTCGGGCGTCATGGGAGGCTCGTTCGCGACGCCGCGAATGCCGTCGGTTCCGAACAGCTTGCGCACGGAAGGCGCGCCAGATTTGGGGCGCTTAGTCACGGAAATTCACGAACTGCAGCTCGACGCCGAAGTCCTTCGCTCGCACTGCCTGGATGCACGCCTGCAAATCGTCGCGGTTTTTGCCGGTGACGCGAACCTGATCTTCGTGAATGCCGGCCTGCACCTTGATTTTCTGATCCTTGATGAGCTTGACGATCTCGCGGCCCACCTCGACCTCGATTCCGTCCTTGATCTTGATCAAGAGCTTGGCCGTGCCGTTCGGCCCCCGCTCGGGCTTTCCGACGTCCAAAAACCTGAGCGCCACCTTGCGCTTGACCAGCTTGTCTTGCAGGACCCCGAGCGCCGCGCGCGCCCGGTCGTCGGTCGACGCGGTGATGTTGAGACCCTCGGTCGACTTTGCGATTTCGGTTGCGGTGTCCTTGAAGTCGAAGCGCTGGGCGATCTCTTTTTGCGCCTGGTTCAAGGCGTTGTCGATCTCGGGCCTGTTGGGCTTCGATACGATGTCGAAGGACGGCATGACCCTCGCAGCATAGTCGGCAATCGCCGGCGAGCCAATGTGTTCAGAGGGCGACGGCGGGGTCTCGTTCGAGGCCGAGAAGCAGCGCCCTTGCGGCCCCCACCAGAAAAATCGAGCCCGTCACCACCACGAGGCCGTGCGGGCCCACTGCCTTTCGTCCCATCGCGAGTGCCTGCGCGGCATGGCCGGCAATCTGTCCCGGCATGAGCTCGGCGAGCGCCGCGGGATCGGCTGCCTTGCGGCCCTCGGGCGGAACGTAGACGCGATGCGCCGCCAGTGGACCTAGCACGGTCAGCATCGAGGGCGCGTCCTTGTCGGCCATCGCCCCGAAGACGAGGGCGACGCCCGATGGAGAGAGCCCCCGGGCCGACAACGCGGACGCAACGGCCTGTGCGCCATCCAGGTTGTGCGCGGCATCGAGGAGGACATCGCCAAGGGCGGTGTGCACCATCTCGAGACGCCCGGGCCAGTGCGCCTCGCGCAGGCCGGTCGCGATCGCGGGATCGGCGAGACCGATCGCGCGACCCAGGGCCACG
>JBBSDY010000466.1:0-4268 GCA_038240245.1 Polyangiales bacterium | reverse complement strand
GGGTCACTCGTACATTCAATACATTTCACCGCGGGCCTACTCCTTCGGGATCTACGAACGCCCCGACGCTTCCGGCGATTTGTGGCGTGACGTCCTCAACCGCTACGAGGACGATGTTTCTTCCTCGGGCGCGAAAGCCGTGGGTCGACGTGTTCCAGTTGCCTCGGCCATCGGGCAGGGCCGGGCGTACACCATCGAGCGCAACGTCGATGCAGCCAAGAAACCCTTCGTGAGCCACAGCCGCGAGATTGTCCTGCGCGGCGACCACCGCGTGGTCATCGTCCAGATCGTGCTGCAAGCCGAGAACCTCGCGGTGGTCGACGACGAGCTGATGCGTGTCATCACCACGCTCGAGGTGCTCTAGTGCGGTTGCTGCACCGGATGCGCCCCTTGCTGCCGTGTGTCAGCCTCGTGACCGCTCTGGGTGGCTGCGCCAGCGCGGTGGAGTCCACCAAGATCGAGGATGGCGCGCGTCGCACCATTCCGGTTCCCATCTGTCTGAAGCCGCTGCCTCGTCACGGGTCGGCAGGTGTCATCGCCACATTGAAGCCCGAGGACTACTGGGCCACGCTCTTGCCGGGTTTCGACGCCGGGCAGGGCACGGTTGATCGATCGACACCAGACTGCGCCGGTCATCAGCTGCTCAACTCCCCCGAGCTCCTCCAAGCCGAAGGGTCCCGCTCGGGTCCCATCAAGGTTTCCGACGCCGACGTGGGGGTCGAATCAGGCCCCGACGGGTTCAAAATCGTCTGGCTCCGCACGCACAAGTTTGCGGACGGCATGGCGGGGGGCGTTCTCGCGCTGGTGCGGGCTCGCGAAGCGTACGCCGAGGTCTACGCGGCGGGCATTCACAAGGGAAGCGTCGCCCGTTCTCGCTTTTCGTTCGAGCGCCTGGGCCCACAGATTCTGATCACGGCCACCGACGACGGCTGCACCGGGGTGAAGCCCGGCCAGACCTGCGAAACGACGATGGTAGCGTACGTGCTGAGCAGCGGTCAGCTTGCGGTCGGCGCGCGGTTCGCTGTCGATCGCATCGGGTACGGCCAGGCAGCAGGGGTGGGCGCCGTACAATATCGCCTTACCGCCACGCCGATATTTCAGGATCGAGCTATTCGTTTGGTCGAGCAGGTCGTCGTGCGAGACGCTGGTCAGAACGAGATCCGCAAGTCGGACCTCGAGCGCCAGTTTCAGGTTCGCGATCGAGGGGCGCTCGTCGCCAGCGCCGACTCGCTTTGGAACCAGGTGGTCGGAGCGGCCGCCCCGGCCCCGTCCCCGCCGAATCCGAAGACAACCAAGTAAACGGGTCGCGGTTTACCAGCAGACGAGGTTACCCGAGTATCCACACTCGGGGCGTTGGAGGAGCGAATAGAGCAGGCCGGTGCCGAGCCCTGCGCCGAGCCCGATGCCGGCGCTTCCCCAAACTTGACCGCCGCTCTCCCAGTTACCGGACGACCGACCCACCGCTACAATGACGGCGAGCACGGCGGGAACACCGATGTCGCCGACGAAAGCACCGACGTTGAAGCGCCCGTCATTCCATTTGACGGTGTCCACGAGAAACACTGCAGCACCTGCGCCCAAAGCGCCGAAGGCCAAAAACGATTGCGTGGAAAACATGCCGAAAGAGGTGCATCCCACAGCGCCCTGGTTCGTGTCGTCGCAGCCTGGTCGGGGGGAGGCAAACGAGTCTTTGAGGGACTGTTCGTTGAGGAGGCTGATGGTTGTCAGCGTCATGATCGGGGCGAGAGCCGAGAGATGCCATCGCGCCTTCCAGCCTGCTGTGACCTCGGGATCGGAATAGAAAACACGTGGCATGACGAGCACGAGACCCGCGGCCGAAACCGCCATGACGTTGCTCGCTTGGCCCCAAGCGTCGCTGCGTACGGGTACGGGGAGCGGCTGGGCTTCGCACGGTACGCTCGCGAAGCTCACAGCTGCGGCCGCGGTGCCAGCCAAGAATCCGGCGAGCACCGAGCGCGGGAAGGAAAATCGCCGATAGAATTTGGCCTGCACGGGCCGCAACATATCCCTCTCGGCGCTCGAATCGCAACTACGTATTGCTGGAACCGTCATTGCGCCCACGCCGGTACTCGCGGTACGCCTCGGTGAACTCCGTGCCGAAGATGTGCGAAAAAGCCTGTTTCTCGTCGGAGAGCTCGGCGTAGCGCTCGCAGAAGACTTGCCACATGGCTTTGTGACGTCGGCCCGTCAGATTGAGCCCGAGGCCGCCGCGGGGCTCGCGACTGTCCAGAATCTTTTCGATGTTCTCCGGCGACAGCTCATCGAGGAGCGCGCGAACCCCCTGCATGACGCCGTCCAAAAGGGCGACCTGGTGGACCATCAGATCGGCGAAGATTCCTTCGATGGCCCTCGGCGCATCGAGCGATTGGTCCCGCCAGTCGAGCAGCGCGGATGCTACCGCGGCGGGGTTGTTGGCCATCTCGACGGCAACGTAGCTGCGCGAACGGTTGACGCTTCGTTGCATCGCAGCGCGCTGCAAATCCATGGACGAAACGAACTGCGCGTAGCCTTCACGCAGCGGTATGAAACAACGGCAGAACACTTCGATGGTGTCGTGGATCTTGGTAATGAGTCGGGCCACGTCGCCTGTTGTTTCGAGGGGCTGACCAGGTACCAGTGAGCTGGCGAGCTCGCGCAGGCCCTGAAACGCAAGGAGCTCGGTTGCCATCCCGAAATGGCCGGTTCTCCTGAGATCGCCGACCGGGGCCTGTCCCGGCGCAGCACCGCCATACGCGGGTGGACCATGCGGCTCCGCGTACCCTCCGGGAGAGTACGATGCGCCGGGCGGACCAAAACCGCCCGGGGGCTGAGGCTGCGCACGGTAGGGCTCGGGGTTGTTCATGTCCGGTCTGGGCGCGGGCATCCCGCCTGGTCCTGGCATCCCCATACCGACCGGACTTGGCGGTCCGCCGAGCGGTGGCAAAGCACCGACCGACAGCAGATCGGGCAGGCCCCCCACCCCCGGGGGGCTCGGCCCCGTCCTTGCGCGGTTCGCGGGGATCCCGAAATCCTGTGGAAGGGGCTGCGGCGGCGGACCCCCGACAATCGCGATCGGGCCGCCCCCCGGCAAACCCTCTTGCAGCATCTTCTTATTTCCGAGGACCGTGCCGCTCGCCGCGCTCGACTGCGGGCTGCGCTCGCTCATGCCGTCAGTCTCGACTGTCTCGAGCCTGACTCTCAGGAGAGGGCCGATGAAAAACTCGTTTTGGTGCGATGCGAGATCGATCGGCACTTGCGGCGCGATGCGAACCGGCGGTGCCCCTTCGTTCGGGCGCACGAAGATGCCGTTCTTGCTGCCTAAATCGCGAATGCACGGACGACCGTCGACGTCTTCGATCCTTGCATGGAAGTCAGAGATGAAGTTGTGACTGACCGCGCAATCGTTGAGCGCGTTACGGCCGATGCGGATCGGAAGCGAGGTGGCGCGCCTCTGGTCGGCGAAGGAGTTGTTGACTCCGGCGAGATGGAGGATAAAGCCGCGCGCCACGGGAGCATCCTAGACCGAGGAAGTATCGGGGGTCCAATGCTCGGCGGCTTGCATCAGGTCGAGCACCGTCCTGTCGGGGTCGAGGACCACGCGGGACAGCAATTCTGGGAGCTCGCGGAGCCCATGAAGCTGGCCGGGCTCGCCCGGTTGTGTCAAATCGCAGAACTCATCTCGCGACCTGGCGGGCATCCAGACCTCGGCGAGGGTGCTCTTGGGCGGATCGCCCAGGTGCAAAAGCAAGTTCCCAGAGGTCCCATCGTGGGACCAAAAGAAGCTCGGAATCGTGGCCGACCAGTGAGCGATCCGCTTCACCAGGTCGATCCAGAAGCAGACCGTCGCACCACCCGCAGCGCCTAGCGGCAGGCGAAGAGTCAGAGGAGTCTTGGGACGCTCAACGTTGCGGTAAGGCAAAATGGCTTCGCTGAGGATACGCAGAGCCGAGCCGGCCCTCGATGCGCCGCCCTCCCCGAAGACGAGGCTCCAAAGCTCGCCCAGTGTGAGGACGCGCAGCCACTCGTGGTACGACCCAAGCACGTCCGACGGGTGGAGCAGAGGCTCCGGGGAGACGGCAGCGAAACGCCTCTCGAAATCGATCGGAGAGCCGGCGCGGACCTCGAGCAGCGCCGCGCTCGTGATTTCCCACAACTGCTCGAGCAAGATCGGCAACGCCTCCGGTGAGCGGGCCAGATCGGGGGCCGACACGGGGCTCGCGATGACCAGTGGGAATTGGCGACCTGCACCGTCCGCGCTCGGCGCGATC
>JBBSDY010000465.1:0-4270 GCA_038240245.1 Polyangiales bacterium | reverse complement strand
GATGGGGCCGCCGAAGATGGTGAGCGGATCGAAGACGCCCGATGCCTCGTTGAAATCACCAAAGAGCGTGAAGGCAGCCGTGGGGGGCGGCGTCGTCTTGGTGACGAAGGCGTAATCGGTTTTTGCCTGACGGCCCGCGCGCGACACCGGCGTATTGACGACGTTGGGCAAGCTGGGCGGGTTGGGCGAGAGCGCAGCCGATCCGACGTCGGACGAGTTCATGTGGCAGCCAAGGCATCGCCGCTGGTTGAAGACGGGACCAATGCCTTCGTCGGGCGTGTGCTCGGTGGTGAAGAATGCGATGGCCGAACGAAACGTGGCCAGCTCGTCGGCGGTGAGGTTGGGGTAGGCGAGCGCCGTTTCGTCGTTGGCCGTGCCAAAGATGGCACGGGGAACCCGATCGACGGGGCGCATGGCAGCCGGATCGGAAGGACGGGACAGGGCGGACAGCTCGCGATCGGCCACCGATTCGAGCGATTCGGTCAGGCTTCCCTCCTGGCATGCCGCGGCTGAGAGGACGAGAACCGCGACCAGGGTGAAGTGTTGCAGTTTCATGCTCGCGAAGTGCCTTTCAGTAGTCCACCACGAGGTCCACGAACAGGCGGTGAATGCGATTGTCCTGGCGCGGATAGCCCTCGTAGGTGAAGTACGAGAACTGAGCCATGAAGTTCTTGAGGATGCGATAGCTGCCGGCCCACTCGAAGCCTTTGTAGGCAGTTCCGCCACCGAGATCCGAATCGGCCAACGTGGCCAGCGAAGCGTCGGCGCCCACGTCGCGGTAGGTCAGCCACATGTTGGCCGGATGAAGGACGGCGTCGTCGTAGCCACCCAGTCGCACGCCCAGTGTGGCTCCGAAGCCGTTGCGATTGAGGCGAGTGGACCCGTTGCGCGCGTAGTCGCCCAACACGAAGATCTCCTGGTCGCCCCCATGCTCGATGACCCGAAGCGGCAGGTGGGCCTGCCCGGTAATGCTGAGGACGCGAAACTCGTCGTGAACGAACCCGTCGGCACCGGGGCCGTAGTTGACGCGGTTGTTCGTCGTCTGCAGACCGGGTCGCAAGAGAAAAGCGTTGGTGGCCGGGGTCAGGGAAGCCGCCTGGCCGGCCACGTTGCTGGGTGTCGACAGTCCGGTGTTGATATTCTCGAAGGCGTAGTAGGAAACCGCAGCGGCGAAAAATGGCAGCTCGGCGCGGAGCTGATCGGCGATCAGGTAGGCGGGGCCGGTGATTCCGGTAAAGCGCAAGGTGGGGATGTCGGTCATCAAGAAATAGCCGGCCACGTTCTCGATGGAGATGGCCGACTCACCCTCGCCGTGTCGAAAGAGCTGGGCCTTGAGGGCGACGCCTTCGGGATTGACGTCGTCGTCCCAGACGAGCTCGCTGCGGAACGGCCCACGCCGACCTCGCCAGAACGGATTGGGCATCTTGCCGAAGGTGGCCGAAAGAACCGAACGATTCTCGAAGGGGCGCAGGCTGAAGTACGCCTGGTCGAGGCCGAACGAGTGGGACCGGAATGCGTCTCCCAGGGCGATGAATGGCACGGTGGGGTTCGGATTTTCGCCGGTGCTGAGCCGTATGCCGGCCGCCAGTATCGACTTGGGATCGGACAGCTCGGCCGAGAACCGCACGCGTGTCCTGAGACCGTGAATGAAAGTGTCGTCCTCGAGGTACAGATCGGTCTGGTCTTCGGTGGTGCTGCGATCGTAGCGGAGGGTGACGCTTGCCCCGAGCTTGACGGGAAGGCCCGAGGTGACGGGCGGATTGATGGGCGGCAGCGCCTGCTTCTTGTCCTTCAGCTCGCGTGTGGCCCGGGTCGACTCCTGCTCCCGCTGCAGCGCCAGCACGGCGTCTTCGAGTGCGTGGATGCGCTGGGCCGGCAAGTCGGCGGCACGAACGTCGGCCGCGGGCGGGCTCGATTCGGTCGGCCCCATGGCCGCGGAAGGCGCGCTCGCCTCCGCCGCCGGCCCGGTGTCGGTCGTGGCCCCCGCATCGCTTTGTGCCAAGCCCGTGGCGGGAACGAGAAGGAACAGCACCACTGCCGCCCAACGGGCGACGACGGGGTGTGCAAGGGTCACATTGCCTCCGCAGAGCAGCTCATAACCCTATGTCTGTTCGCCCCAATTGCGTTACCTGTCAATCAAGAAAAGGCGAGAGCCTAGCTCGTGCCGATCATGTCCGAAAACCGCGAGCGCGGTAGGCTAGCGGCTACTACTTTGCTCTTCATGGAGTTGCTCGACCCCGAGATTTGTTACAGGGCGCTCCAAACGCACGACGAGCGCTTCGATGGACGCCTCTTCGTCGGCGTCACCTCGACGGGCATCTACTGCAGGCCGGTCTGCCCGGCGCGTCCCGCCAAGCTCGAGAACTGCCGCTTCTATGCCTCGGCGGCTGCCGCGCAGGAGGCGGGTTTCCGGCCCTGCCTCAGGTGCCGCCCCGAAACGGCCCCCGAGCTGGGGAGTTGGCGGGGCACATCGAACACGGTCTCGCGCGGCCTTGCGCTGATCGCCGAGGGCGAGCTCGACGGCAAGGACGCGAGCGTCGATGGTCTCGCCGAACGGCTGGGCGTCGGAGAGCGTCAGCTTCGGCGACTCTTCCAGCAGCACCTGGGTGCTTCACCGGTCGCGGTGGCCCAGACGCGCCGGGTCTTGTTTGCCAAGCAGCTCATCCACGACACGCGCCTGCCGATGTCCGAGATCGCGCTGGCAGCCGGCTTCGGAAGCGTTCGGCGTTTCAACGAGACATTCCACGAGCTCTTTCACCGACCGCCCGCTGCCTTGCGGCGTAGGCCCGAGGGAGCCCTTCGCGCGGGGTCCATCGCCACGACGGGGGTCACCGTTCGACTCCGATACCGACCGCCCTACGATTGGCCGGCCATGCTGGCCCATCTGCACGCGCGAGCGGTCGAAGGCATCGAGCGAGTCGAAGGCGAGACTTATCATCGAACCGTTCTGCTCGACGGCGCGATGGGCACGGTCGAGATCGCCCATCAGTCCCAAGCCAGAAGTCTGGCCGCCACCATCCGCTTTCCCAACGTTCGCGCATTGCCGGCCATCGTTGCCAGAATCCGCCGTGCTTTCGATCTCGGCGCCGACGTCGTCGCGATTGGCTCCCATCTCGCTCGCGATCGCATGTTGACGTCACTCATCGCCGCGCGCCCCGGTCTGCGCACACCGGGCGGCTGGGACGGATTCGAGCTCGCCGCGCGCGCTGTCCTGGGTCAGCAGGTCACGGTGGCGGCGGCGCGCCGCCTCGCCGGCGAGCTAGCGCACATTTGCGGGAGCAGAATGCCCGTCGTGCAAAAGGACGATCCTGCGCTTTCCCTCGCGTTCCCGACCGCCCGGCAGGTCGTCGACGCCGATCTGGCGCGGCTCGGCATGCCGAACGCGCGCCGGCGCGCCCTCGGTGCCGTGGCTCGAGCCGCGATCGACGATCCGAGCGTGTTCGAGCCACTCGGCACCGTCGAGCAAACCGTGCAAAGGCTCTGCCGTATCGAAGGCATCGGCGAATGGACCGCGCACTACATCGCGCTTCGCGCGGCCCGCGAGCCCGACGCATTTCCGGCCAGTGACAGGGGACTGCTTCGGGGCGCAAGCCTGCGCACCGGAACCAACGTCCTCCCCAAGGAGCTCATCGAGCGAGCCGAACGATGGCGCCCGTGGCGCGCCTACGCCGCACAACACCTGTGGGCCGCGATCGCCGATCCTGCGCCTGCTCATGGAGAGAAAGATCATGCCTGACACATTTCTGCTCGACCACGTCGAAACCCCGATCGGCCAGCTTGCGCTCGTCGCGGATCACCACGGCCGATTGCGCGCCCTCGGGTGGCTCGAGGGCCACGCGCGCATGGAGCGCCATCTGTCCAACTTTCAAGGCGCGTCGCTCATCCTCGCTTCGGATCCTGGTGGACTCACATTCGCCCTGCGGTCTTACTTCGCCGGCGATCTGACGGCGATCGATGGTCTGCCCGTCGCGACGAGCGGAACCGACTTCGAGCAAGCGGTCTGGAGCGCGCTGCGCGACATCCCCTGTGGCCAGACGTGCTCGTACGGAGAGCTCGCGCGCCGCATCGGACGCCCGACGGCAATGCGCGCGGTCGGCCTGGCCAACGGCAGAAACCCCGTTGGCATCGTCGTGCCCTGTCACCGGGTCATCGGCGCCAACGGTACCTTGACCGGCTACGGCGGGGGAATCGAGCGCAAGCGATGGCTGCTGGCCCACGAAGGCAACCAGAGGGGGCTCACCTTCGAGCCTGCCCAACCCTCGGCCGGCTG
>JBBSDY010000464.1:0-4281 GCA_038240245.1 Polyangiales bacterium | reverse complement strand
TCAGAAGGCCATGCTCGACGATGGCTTTCCGGCGTTCCTTCTGCAGCATCACCCCAAGATGATGGAAGCGGTCGTTCAGAGCCGCGAGGACAAGGGCAACGTCGTCACCCGCAAGGTGCGCTATCGGCCCAAGCCCATCATCGAGAGCGTCGGTCCCAAAAAGATCCCGCCCGAGTACCTGGCGTTCATCGAAGAGTCGACCTTCGATCTCGACCGAAAGCGGCTCGAGTTTCGCAACGTGCCAACGGTCAGCGGCGTCGCGCGCCACCTCTCCAACCGAGGGACGATGACCTTCCGCGACGTGAACGGCGAGTGCGAGCGCGTCACGAGCGGCGAGCTCGAGATCACGAACCTCCCGTTTTTGCTCCGGCCCCTCGGCGCCATCGCCGAGCGCATCATCCACGGCGAAGCGCACAAGCTGCTCGATCAAGAAGCCAAAGTCCTCGAGCAGTTCCTCGCCCAGCCACCCCAGGGATAACGGCGGGTTTCCGAGCTTTCGAGCGCGATCGTGGCGACCGAGGTTCGCGAAGTGGGTGACGCGAGGGAAGCGGGGCGTTCGGTTGCGCAGTGGTTCAATGCGGTCGGCATCACGCTGATCCACGTTGGCACCGTCTATGCCTTCTGGCGCGGGGGCGACATCGAGCTTTTGGCGATGGCGGTGGGCTTTTATTTCGTGCGGATGTTCGCGATCACGGGCGTCTACCACCGCTACTTCGCCCACCGCGCTTACAAGACGTCGCGCATCTTTCAGCTTTTTTTGGCCCTGCTGGGCACATCGGCGACACAGAAAGGTCCGCTGTGGTGGGCGGCTGCTCACCGCTTGCACCACAAGTACTCCGACACGCCCGAAGACGTGCACAGCCCGAAGCAGCGCGGATTTTGGTACGCGCACATCGGCTGGTGGATGGGTCGTGATCACGAGAAAACCCAGTGGAAGCAGATCAAAGACTTTGCCCAGTACCCGGAGCTGGTGTTTTTGGAGAAGGGGCATCTGCTCGGTGTTCTCGCCTGCATGGCGCTCGCCACCGCGATTCGAGGGTTCGACGGCTTTCTTTGGGGCTATGTCGTCTCGACGTGCTTTCTGCTGCACGGGACGTTCACCATCAACTCGCTCGCTCACGTGTTCGGCTCGCGCCGCTATGCGACGACCGACACCAGCCGCAACAACTTCTGGCTCGCCCTGCTCACCATGGGGGAAGGCTGGCACAACAACCACCACCACTACATGAACAGCGCCAACCAGGGTTTCTTCTGGTGGGAGATCGACGTCACGTACTACGTCTTGAAGGGCCTCGAAAAGATCGGCCTCATCTGGGACGTCAAAAAGCCCCCGCGCCACATCGTCGAAGATGCCCTTCGTGGCGATGCGTGATCTAAAGCTCGACCTTTTGACCGGGCGCGAGCGGCGCGCGCGTTCCCATGTCGGCGACGACCCACTGGTGCGCGGGCATGGATCCGTGGGCGATGCGCAGCACGCGCTTTTCGCCGGGAAGCATGTCGAAGTAGTCGTCGTCCCAGACCGCGGGTGTCTCGTAGCTCTCGATCCCGACGCGCAGGCGCCATCCGGTCGAGGTGAGCTCGATGCGATCGGCGTGACGCTCGGCGGTGAGCTTGCCACCGGTCCCCACGAGATCGGCCACGCGCGTCAGGTAGCGGATGTCACGCTCGATCCCGCCGTCGTGGCGAAACGTCGCGACCAGGGCGTGGCGGCGTCGATCGAGAGCTGCCGGTAGCGTCATCCGCAGCGCCTCGCGCGCCCCTGGGCCGTCGAGCCCCTCTTCTCCGCGCTCGACATGGATGACGTTGCCCGTAGCGATCTCGCGGAGCTCGAGGGTGACGATTCCTCGCACCTTGCCGGGCCGGTCGAGCGAGACGTGCGCCGCATAGGTCTCCTGGCCGTCGTCGGTGGGCTCGATGCCGATCACCGCGGGCCGAAAGGATCGCTTGCACTCGTAAAAGGCTTGCTTCGGCCGGCGATAAAAATCGATGGCCGCCCAGCAGATCGACGGCCACGTCGACGTGTAGTTCCAGAGAACGACCCCGCCGGTCATGGGCAAGAGGCGGCGGTAGTGACGGATGTAGCGGCCAATGGTCTCGGCCTGGAAGGCCTGCGTCGTGGCCACGAGGTTGTCGGCGTTGAACAACAATCCGAACGAGGCCGCCCGGGGCAAGAGCTTGTCGAGCTGCGCGCCGTGGCGCGCCATCAGGTAACCGGGGCTCGGGCCGTCGGGATGGCTCACCGCGCCGGGTTTCCATAAATCGCCGGGCGGGATGAAGCTCTCCAGCGATTCGCGCTGCGGAAACGCCTGGGCGCCGAACTCCGAGTTGAAGCGCGCCTCGTCGTCGAGAAACTCGGTCGACTTTCCGCCGAACCACACGTCCCAGTTGTGCCGGTCGCCTTCTTCCATGCTGTCGGGGTGTGTCTTGCCCGAAGGACTGGACGGGCTGCCGGGGTGGTACGCCACGTCGGGCGCGAGCTCGGCGATCACCTTGGGGAGCACGTCGTAGTAGATGGCGTGAAAGCGGTCGTCGGGCGATGTCTGGATGGCGAGCACCTCGTTCTCGTTGTTCCCGCAGAAGAGCGCGAGACTCGCGTGACTGCGCAGCCTCTGTACGATGTCGATCGCCTCGAGGCGGGCTTCCTCCAAAAAAGCCTCGGACTTCGGGTAGACGCCGCAAGCGTAGGGAAAGTCGTGCCACAGAAGCAGGCCGAGCTCGTCGCAGAGATCGTAAAACGGCGCGTGCTCGATGATGCCACCTCCCCACACGCGGAGGCAGTTGACGCCACCGCTCATGAGAAGCTCCATGTAGGCCCGGTACGCGTCAGGAGTGACCCGGGTATGCAAGAAGTCGAGAGGCAGCCAGTTGTCGCCCTTCGCCCAGAGACGCTGACCGTTCACCTCGAAGTAAAAGACGCTGCTGTTGGGATTCGCGGGATCGCGAAGACGCAGCTTGATGTCACGCACGCCACAGCGTCGCGTTGCCTCGAAAAGCACACGCTGTTCGCGACGGATGCGCAACTCGACGCGGTACAAGTGCGGCGAGCCGAGCTCTTTGGGCCACCAAAGCTCGGCGTGCAAAAGCTCGTGCTCGAGGGCGACATGCGTGCTCCCCGCGCCGAGCGACACTTCAGAAGTCGAGACGACTTCGCCATCGACGAGCATCTCGGCCGTCGCGGGGCCGGGACTGGCGGCCTTCGCAAGCGTGAGGTCGACCGCTGCGCGAATCGTTCCCCTGTCGCCGGCCAGCGGCCGTCCCGAGACGTACAGATCGGACGCCCATACGTCGTCGGAAAACTCGAGACGAATCGGATCGACGATGCCCACCGTCGGCGTTCGCGCGGCCCAGTCCCACCCGAAGCTCATTTGGCTCTTGCGCACGTAGAGGCGCTCCCAGGGCTCGTTCCAGTATGCGAGCTTGGGGCCGGCGCGTCTCACTGTCGCCGGCATGGGAGCCTCGAATGCGATGACCAGCACGTTCTGGCCCGGGCGCAGACGTCCGGTGACATCGACCACGAGGCGTCGGAACTGGTTCTCGTGCCGTGTCAGCAGCTCGCCGTTCAGGTAGAGGCTGGCGAACGTATCGAGCGATTCGCAGACGAGCCGTACCGGTTTGGCGGCTTCGTCCGTCGTGATCTGAAACGACGTCCGGTAGAGCCAGTCCCGATTCTCGATCCAGCGCGCGCCCTTCACGTTGTCGCCGTAGAACGGATCGGCGATTCGCCCTGCCGCCAGCAGGTCCTGGGCCACGAGCCCGGGCACCGTTGCCGGAAGCCACCCCGCCGGGCTCGTCAGGGGATCGCACGCGTGGCGCGCGCCAACGTCACCGCCGCGGTGATCGCAATCGAGAAGCGTCCACGCTTGGGAAGCCGAGCCAAGGTCACGGATGTGGATCATCGAGCTAGACCGTTTTGGTCACTTTCATCAGGCGCCGCGGACGATCGACGTCGAAGCCCTTCGCTTCGGTGAGAGCGAGCGCAAGGAGCTGGCCCGCGATCACGGTGACCAGGGGCGAAAGCCATTCGGGCACCTCGGGGACGCGAGCCCCGGCGCCGGCGAGTGCGATCATCTCGTCGCGATCGCTGATGGCCACCACGTGGGCACCTTCGTTCTTCATGCGCTGGGTGAGCTCCACGAGATTGGGGTACGTCTTTCCATGGGGGGCGACGACGAGAGCGTACAGCCGCTCGTCGACCATGGCGATGGGGCCGTGCAGAAAATCCGCGCCGGAATAGGGCTTGGCGACGAGATAACTGGTTTCGGTCATTTTCAGGGCGGCTTC
>JBBSDY010000463.1:0-4284 GCA_038240245.1 Polyangiales bacterium | reverse complement strand
CAGATGGCGAGCGTGCCCACCAATGTCTTCGAAGCGCACATCGCCGAGCAACGGAAGGCGGGCAAGGCCCCGACGACCAAGGGGGTGCTGGCGTTGGTGCGGAAGGCGAAGACGACGCCAAAACGCAAGCCGCCGCACAAGATACCCACTCCGCGCTCGCGCTCCGACGACGCGCCGTTCGTCGAGCTCGAGCCGATGGCCACCGCCAAGACCGTCGAGGTGTCGAAGAACCAACAAAACTTGGTCCGCCTCGCTCTGGACCATTTTGCTTCGAGGGTTCACGGACTCACCGACGAAGGTCGAGCCCTACTTTTTGCTGAGCTTCGCCGGCGGTACCCGCGGGACTTCGAAGGCCGGGAATCGGTGACGACGTGAGCGCCACCGTCGCGGTCACGTTTTTCCATTCGCTGCTCGACGTACACGGCGTTCGCGTCGAGACCACGCTGGCAAAGCTCTGCGCCCGGCTATCGCAGCCGACGGTGTGCGCCCGGAAAGGGGATGCACCCGGATGGAGCCCGGCGCTTTACGAAGATAGTTCACGCGCAGCGGGCAAACGCGCGGTCTCGCTCTCGCTGCTCGTGGTCGAATACGACCGCGGCATCACCATCGATGGCGCCATCACGATCTGGGGCAGATACCGGGGCTGCATCTACACCACGTTCTCGCATCGCACTGAGGCGCCGAGGCTGCGCGTCGTGCTCGCGCTCTCGCGACCCATCACGCCCGAGGAGCATGCTGGCGTGCTCTGGCCGTGGGCCGCATCGGTGGGATGCGGGATCGACGACCAAGCGAAGGACGCCAAACGCTTCTGGTATTTGCCAGCGCATCCCGTCGGCGGGACCTTCGAGTTTTGCCAGCTGCACGGTGAGCCGATCGACGTTGACCGTGTACTACGCGAGTACGAGCCGCCCCCGCCACCGACGCCACCCGCACCGTCATTTCAGGGGGAACGCCATGTCCCACAGGGCAATGTGATCGACCGCGCGCGCGGCTATTTGGCGAAGTGCCCCGTCGCGATCTCGGGCTCTGGCGGTCATGACTTGACCTTCGGGATCGCACGCGCGCTGATCTCCGGTTTCGCTCTTGCGAGCGACGACGCGCTCGCGCTGTTGACCGAATGGAATCGCGATTGCCAGCCTCCTTGGAGCCGCGCCGAGCTCGCGCACAAGATTGCCGAGGCCGAGCACGTGCCGTCCCAATTCCAGCGCGGCTATCTGCGCGACGCCCCACCACCATCGAGGAGATTCGCGTGAAGGCACTTTCATATTCGCAGCGCGGCGGTTTCGTGGACATCGATCTGCCCGGCGTCGAAGCACCTCCGGCATATCCCGAGAAGGGCAAGACCGAGCTGGAGATGATGGACGAGTGGCAAAAGCGTTTCGACCTGTCGTTGATCGATCAAGATGGCGGCCGCAACTACCGCTATCTCAACCGCGGCAAGGTGCTCGACATCTACGCGCCGAGAAAGGACGACGATCTCTCCGCGATCGGGGGGTGGAATTTCCTCGGCATTCTGCACGACGACTGCGACATGTCCGAAGTCATTGTCGTGAATGGGTGGGCCGATCTGCTGGCGCTGCGGATCGCCATTGCCCCCCTGATCGCCGCAGACGCGGGGCTCGAGATCAGCGACATCTCCCGCGAGCTTGCGTGCAACGCCCGCAAAGGCGAGGAGCCGACGATCCGCGACCTCTTGGAGGAGGTGCGCGATTCAGCGGCCGAAGCTGCGCGGAGGCTGGCGTCGTGAGCAAGCGCGGCTGGCTCACTCTTGACGAGCACGTTGCCCTCGGCGCGCGCCTGACGGGACTACATACGGAGGTCACCGATCTGCTCTGCGAATGCGCGGTGGCGTACCCGATCAAGCATCCGGTCGTTGCCAGGCTCTACAAGATGTACAGGGCCGAGCTGTCCCTCGAGGAAGAGATGTTTCGCGAGCACGCCGTCAACGGCAACGTGCCCGTCGACGATCCGCTGCGCGTCTACCACGGCCCCTCCGTGTCCGTGATCAGGCCCGAAGTTCGTGGGTCGACTCGCAGAGGCTTCACGCTGGATGAGCACGTTGCCATCGGCCGGCGGTTCAAGATGCTGCGCGCCGAGATCAGCTATCTGCACATGTTCGTGTCGCACACCTACGGCACGACCCACCGCGTCGCGCGCGCGCTCGGCTCCATGGGGCGAGGGAGGGTGCCGCTCGACCTCGAAAAGGAGCTGTGCGACGAGCACCACCACGTGCTCATGGAGCGCATCCAGTTCCCGGGCGACTGGGCCTGCGTCTACTACGGCCCGAACGATGCCGTGCTCTTGCCGGCGCGGGTAAATGGGAGTGCGTCATGAGCGACGACGGACCGATTCCGATCTCGCGCCCAACCAAGAAACGAAAAGGGAAGCAGCCGCGCGTTCCGACTGGCCACTGGGAGGACGCGATCCTCCATGGCCGCGACGGCATCGAGGAGCACGTGGCCAACGTGATCACGATCTTCGGCAACCACCCCGACTGGGCGGACGTGTTCGTATTCGACGAGTTCGGACAGGTCATCACCACAACCCGCGTGCCACCGTGGGATCCCGACGACGCACCAACCGATGCCAAGCCAGGCGAATGGACGGACTCGGACACGGTCCGGGCGCAAGCGTGGCTCGCTCGGCGCTACCAGCTCAAGGTCGGAAGTAAATGCGTCTACGACGCGGTGCGCGTGCTCGCCGAGAAGAAGACGATCAACCCGCCGAAGATATGGCTCGAGAGTCTGAGGTGGGATAAGTGCCCTCGGGTTGATTGCTGGCTCACCAATTACCTTGGGGCGCGGCTGTCGATCTACGTGTCGAGCGTCGGCAAATGGATGCTCATCAGCGCCGTTGCTCGGATCATGCAGCCCGGCTGCAAGGTTGACACGATGTTGGTGCTCGAGGGGCCGCAGGGCCGGGGCAAGTCGACTAGTCTTCGCGTGCTGTTCTCGCCGAGCTGGTTCAGTGACACGCCGCTCGACTTGAATTCGAAGGACCGCTTCGTCGGGCTTCGCCACAATTGGTGTCACGAAATGGCCGAGCTCGACGCCTTGGGCAAGGCTGAGATCGCACGCGTCAAGAGCTTCTTGTCGTCGCCGTCGGACGACTTTCGGGCGCCGTATGGCAAGAGCAACGTCAAGGTCGAGCGCCGCTGCATTTTCGTCGGGACGGTCAACGACAGCGAATATTTGCGAGACCCGACAGGCAACCGGCGCTTCTGGCCCGTGCGGTGCGGGAAGATCGACCTTGTGCGGCTCGGCGCCGATCGTGAACAGCTCATGGCCGAAGCGCTGGTGTTGTTCCAAATGGGCGAACGTTGGTGGCCGGAAGGCGTAGAAGTCGGCCGTTGCGAAACCGCACAGTCCGAACGGGCGCACCAGGACGCGTGGTTCCCGTTCGTCGCGACGTACGTCGACAAGCAGTTCCTTCTGTTCAACGACGCGACGTTCATCACCGTCGGCGATGTTCTCACTGGAGCCATCGGGATCGAGAAGGACCAGTGGACGCAGGCCGAGCAGAACACGGTGTCCAGATGTCTCCAGCAGCTCGGGTGGCAACAGACACGACGCCGACGAAGGCCGTCGGACGACGAGAGGGCCGTGCGTGTTCACGGCTACGTGCCCCACGGCGTCGACGTTGAGGAGCCCGTGGTTGTCCCGGGTGTCCCGGGTTCAGGCGAAAAAGGCGGGACAGGGGAAGCACAATGAACACGGCTGTTTGCAAAGGTGTCCCGGGTGTCCCGGGTATTTTAAACATACATTCACAGGGGCGCGCGCGCCTGCGAGGCAGACAATATAGGGAAACTGGGGGGGACGGGGGGGACACGGGACAGCTGAAAACCATTGAGCCCTCCCAGAGCGCTCTAACCCAAGGACATAGGACAGAAAGGGACTGGCGAACCGTCTGTGGGCAAGGCGATCCAGATGCCTCTTGCGAGGTGCAGCCGTGAGCGTCCCGCTACCACCGAACCTCCCCGCGCCGGCGCCCGACGAAGCGTTGGTGGTCGCGCTCGCCGACGAGACGGGCGTCCCTGCCGCCGCTGTGCGTGGCTGGCTCTCGGGTGAGCGCCGACTGCCCGAGGAGTGGCGGCTCGCGTTGCTCAAGGGCCTGTGGCGCCCATGCGGGGGGATCCGATGACGACCACAGCGAACGCGCAAAGAAGCGGGGCCATAGCCGTCCCCACGCTTCCGACCCGAAGGCTGGGTAAGTTTTCGTTCGAAAGCCCCCCCCCGCCCCATTTGGGGCCCGGTTGAGCGTAGACGCGCCCGAAGTCGATTCCGT
>JBBSDY010000462.1:0-4288 GCA_038240245.1 Polyangiales bacterium | reverse complement strand
CGAGAACGGTGATGCGATTCTCATTGTGATGCCCTCGCACGGAGTGGCCCGTGAAAACGCCAGGTCCTTCGAAGCGGAAGTTGTTGCGCGCGTCGGTATTCGAAACGTAGACCTTGCCGCTTCGCGGGTTGACGGCCATGTTATAAAGAATGGTGCCCACGCCCTGGTAGTAGCCCATCGCTCCAGTCGCGAGCTGCGGCGGGTCGGCATAGGCGTCGATGACGAAGACGTCCTTGTCGGGCAGATTGAAGCGGACGAGGGGATCCCACGGTCGTCCGAGCTCGTCGAGCCAGTGCGTGCCGTCGTTCTTTACGATGAGACCCACCTGAGGTTGGGCAACGCCCTGAAAGTTCGTCGCTGGTGGCAGGGGGATGCCCGCAAACTCGCTGATGATCGTGGTGCGATTGCCCGTGGCAAACCCGGCGGCGTAAACGGTGGCTCCGTCGGGCGAAACCGCGAGCGAACGAGGCGTGTCCGTGAACATATTGATGATGTTGATCGGGCCCCCGTTCAAGTCGGCGCCCAGATGGTTTGCGTCGTAAACCCAGACGTCGGCGCGCCCTACGCTGGGCGTGGTCAGCTGGGGATCGAAGGGAATGTTCTGCCCGCGGTGCGCGACAGTGATGAAGGCGCGGCTGTTGTGGGGGCCACCGAATACGATGTCACGGGGCTCATCGCCAACGAGCAACGTGCGGACCACCGCGGACTCGTCCTCGTCGATGCTGACGATGCTGACGCTGTCCGAAAGGAGATTGGTCACCCAGACCTCGTGCTCGTTGCGTACGGCGACGGCCACGGGCTCCAGTCCCACGGGGATAGATTGCTGGTGCCGCAGATCGCCGTGTTCTCCGATACGGAAGACCTCGAGCCGCGCATCTGGAGTGTTGACAGCGAAGAGTCGCCTGCCATTTTGCGAAATCGCTAGCGGTCGGACCTGACCCCCTTCGAAGAGTGTGTAGCTATCGGCCGCGTCGGCCGCGGAGCTGATGCCAAATGTCATTCCGCTGCAGATCGACGTGATCAACAGGCTGCGAAGGGCTCGTCCGCGACGTTTCATCATTCGTTGCTCCTCTCTCGAGACGAGAGATCGATGCTTATGAACGTTCGTCGACCCCCCCTCTCGGCAACGTACGTTCTTCGTGCAAACCCGCCTTCATACAATTAGCGAGCCCGCACGCAGTTACAAGAATTTTTTCATTCTCAGGAAACCCGCGCGAAAATGGCAACCGAGAATGATGTCGGTACCTCTGATACCTGTGCAGCCGAGGTGGCAGGCGGTGCGCTCTTTACGAATGACTCTCGCCCTTGCGCAGGGGCCAAAATAAATACGGCCGCGCCCAGCAAGGTCGGCACGGCGACGAGGGCGATGTCGATGAACGGCAGCCACGTGTTGGGCGGCGGCAGCCTTACCGGGTGCTAGCCACGCCACCCGATGGCCGGGCACTTGGCACCGCACTCCGCCTGGTGCGGACCGCGACGATGGTTGGAGCATCGCTGAACGGATCGGGCACCCTATCCCTCCGGCTCGTAGGCGAGGTTCGGCGCGAGCCATCGCTCGACCTCGCTGACGCTCATGGCCTTGCGGGCGGCGTATTCTTCGACCTGAACGCGGTCGATCTTGCCCACCGGAAAATAGCGCGCGTCGGGGTGCCCCAGGTAGATGCCGCTCACGCTGGCAGCGGGTGTCATCGCGAAGCTCTCGGTCAGGTCGATGCCGACGGGGCGTGCGTCGAGCAGATCGAACAGCTTTTGTTTCTCGGTATGATCGGGACACGCCGGGTAGCCGAAGGCGGGACGGATGCCGCGGTATTTCTCGTGGATGAGATCTTCGTTGTTGAGCTGCTCGGCCTTCCCGTAGCCCCATTCGCGACGCGCGCGTTCGTGCAAAAGCTCGGCGAACGCCTCGGCCAGTCGGTCGGCAAGCGCCTTGACCATGATGGCGTTGTAGTCGTCGAGCTCCTTTTCGTACCTCTTGGAGAGAAGGTCGGCCCCGAGGCCCGCGGTCACCGCGAACGCGCCGATGTAGTCTGGCTTGCCCGAATCGACGGGGGCCACGAAGTCGGAGAGCGCCAGGTACGGCGCGTCGTCGGTCTTGGCTTGCTGCTGGCGCAGCATATTGAAGCGCAAAATCTCGCGGTCGCGCTTTTCGTCCTGGTAGAGGACGATGTCCTCGCCGTCGCTGCCCGCGGGCCAGAAACCATACACCCCCTGGGCTCGCAGCGATCGGTCGGCGATGATCTTCTCGAGCAAGCGCTTGCCGTTGTCGAACAGCTCGCGAGCAGCCTGACCGTGGTTGGGGTGCTGGAGGATCTCGGGGAATTTCCCGCGCAGCTCCCAGGCCACGAAGAAGAACGTCCAGTCGATGTAGCGCGCGATGTCCTCGAGCGACGCGTCGGTCACCACGCGGCGCCCGGTGAACGAGGGGACGGCAATGTCTTCGGGCCGGAACGGAAGCACCAGCCGATTGGCACGCGCCGTCTCGAAGGGCAAGATAGGCTTGTTCAGCTTGCGCGCGAACAGATCACGAAGCCGCGCCTGGTCCTCGCGGTTTTTCTTGTCGAACTCGATCTTCTGCTTGGGATCGAGGAGGCTCGAAACGACGCCCACCGCGCGCGATGCGTCGAGCACGTGCACCGTGCTCTCTTCGTACTGAGGCGCGATCTTCACCGCCGTGTGTTGCCGGCTCGTCGTCGCCCCGCCGATGAGAAGAGGCAGCACGAAGTTGGTGCGCTGCATCTCCTTGGCAACGTGCACCATCTCGTCGAGCGAAGGCGTGATCAGCCCCGACAGACCGATGATGTCGGCCTTCTGGTTTTTGGCCGCTTCGAGAATCCGGTCGCACGAGACCATGACGCCGAGATCGATGACCTCGTAGTTGTTGCACCCGAGGACCACGCCGACGATGTTCTTGCCAATGTCGTGGACGTCGCCCTTGACGGTAGCCATCACGATTTTGCCCTGCGCCCGCGAGCTGCCCGACCTCTGCTTCTCTTCTTCCATGAAAGGCAGCAGGTAAGCGACGGCGCGCTTCATCACCCTCGCGCTCTTGACCACCTGCGGCAAAAACATCTTTCCGGCGCCGAAGAGATCGCCGACCACCCTCATGCCGTCCATCAGGGGACCCTCGATGACCAGCAGGGGCTTGTCGAGCTTGAGGCGCGCCTCTTCCACGTCTTGCTCGATGAAATCGACGAGCCCCTTGACGAGGGCGTGGGAGAGCCGCGCTTCGACGGGCTCGGAACGCCAGGCGAGCTCGACCTCGGGCTTCTTTCCCTGGCGTTTGACGGTCTCGGCAAATTCGACGAGGCGCTCGGTAGCGTCGGGGCGCCGGTTGAACAGAACGTCCTCGACATGGACCAGGAGGTCCTTGGGGATCTCTTCGTAGACGGCAAGCTGCCCGGCGTTGATGATACCCATGTCCATGCCCGCTCGAATGGCGTGGTAAAGAAAGGCCGAGTTCATCGCCTCGCGCACCGTGTTGTTGCCGCGAAACGAGAACGACAGGTTGCTGACGCCGCCGCTGATGTGCACACCGGGGCACTTTTCTTTGATGATTCGCGCCGCCTCGATGAAATAGACGGCGTAGTCGTTGTGCTCGGACATGCCCGTGGCGATGGCCAGGATGTTGGGATCGAAGATGATGTCGAGCGGGTTGAAGCCGACCTTTTCGGTGAGAATCTTGTAGGCGCGCTGGCAGATCTCGACCTTGCGCTGCACGGTGTCGGCCTGACCGACCTCGTCGAAGGCCATGACGACGACACCAGCGCCGAAGCGCTTGACCGTCTCGGCCTTCTTGATGAAGTCGGCCTCGCCTTCTTTCAGGCTGATGGAGTTGACGACGGCCTTGCCCTGCACGCACTTGAGCCCTGCCTCGATGACCGACCACTTCGAGCTGTCGATCATGATGGGGATGCGCGCTATCTCGGGCTCGGTGGCCACGAGGTTCAGAAAGGTCGTCATCACCTGCTCGGAATCGAGCATGCCTTCGTCCATGTTGACGTCGAGGATGTTCGCTCCGCCGCGCACCTGGTCGAGGGCCACTTCGAGCGCGGTGGTGTAGTCGGCCTTCTTGATGAGCTCGGAGAAACGCTTGGACCCGGTGACGTTGGTCCGCTCGCCGATCATGACGAAGTTGGTATCGGGCCGGATGATGAGGGGCTCGAGACCGCTGAACTCCGAGTACGGCGAAGGCGGCGGGCGCTTGCGCTCGGGCCGCACACCCTGCACACCCGCCCCGATGGCGCGAATGTGATCGGGCGTCGTTCCGCAGCAGCCACCGACGATGTTG
>JBBSDY010000461.1:0-4294 GCA_038240245.1 Polyangiales bacterium | reverse complement strand
GGTGGCCTTGACGGAGTTGAAGACGGCGGCTCCCACCCCGACGGCGCGGGCGATCGTCTCGCGCTCGCCCTCCGAAAGCTCGGGGCTTTTTTCGGCGACGATGCCGCGCGCGCGATCGATGGCCTCGTCGAGCACGTCGGACAGCATCATGACCTTGCCCGCGCGCGTGCTGCTCTTGCTCCACCCGTTGGTTTCGTCGTTCCACATGAGGACGAGACCGTATCCCACGTGGTGCAGGCGCTCGGAGTAGGGACGCTCGAGCAGCTTGGCGATCGAGAACCACTCTTGAAAGTGGAGCGACTGGCCGACATCGACGACATACAACGACCTATCGAATGCAAACTCGCGGTAGCGGTCGTCGGCCGCCGCGAGATCGCGCATCGAATAGAACGTGCCGCCGTCGGAGCGACGCACGAGCGCCGGCTTCTCCAGACCAAACGCCGCGAGATCGACGATGGTCGCTCCCTTGTCGACCTTGGCGAGGCCACGGTGCTCGATTTCCTGGACGACGACCTCGACCTTGTCGGCGTAGTACGCCTCGCCCCTGACCGAGTCGAACTGGATGTCCAGCAGATCGTAGAGCTTCTGCAGCTCGAAAAGAGTTGCGTCGCGAAAGAGCTGCCACAGATCGCGCGCTTCGGTGTCGCCATCCTCGAGCTTCTTCGACCACGAGCGCGCCTCGTCGCCCACGGTGGGATCGCTCGTCTCGGCCAAACTGATCCTCACGTAGAGATCGTTGAGGAAGGTGACCTTGCTGGGCGCCGCGTCGAGATCGGCCGCGGTCATCCGCTCGCGCCGAAAGCCGGCAATGAGCCGGCCGAAGGCCGTGCCCCAGTCTCCGAGAAAGTTGATGCGCACGACCTTGTGCGAGGTGGCGGCATAACACCGGGAGAGCGAATGGCCGATCATCGTCCCGCGCAGGTGATGGAAGGCGAGGTGCTTGGCGATGTTGGGCGACGAGAAGTCGATGCAGACGGTCTTGCCCGCGCCGATGGGCGATCGAAGCGCAGCCCGCGGATCATCAGCGAGGGGTGGCAAGAGGCGCACGGCGACCGAAGCGGGGTCGAACGTGAGGTTCACGAAGGGACCTTTGGCGCTCGCCCGCACATCGAGGTGGGCCCCGTCGATGAGCGCGGCGAGCTCGGACGCCAGCTTGGGCGGGGGAGCCTTGCGCGCTGCCGCGAGCTGAAAACAGGGCAATGCCAGATCGCCGGCAAATCCTTTTCCCGGCGGAGCGTAGAGACCTTCGACGCGTGCGGGCTCGATTTCGAGATGGCGGGCGACGAGATCGGAGATCGGTAAGGTGAGCCGTTCGTGCATGTTGTCCAAGAAGGCCAATACCTTAGCACCCGACCGCGTCAAAACCACATTGTCGGCGCTTGCCTACAGGTGCAATGGCCACTCGTTATGTGCAGCACAAGGCGACACGGAGCGGCCAGGACCTGGACGCTAAGGGGGGCGAGGACCGACCCCCATGCACCGTACCCCTACCCGCTGTCTCCTTTCGATCTCCTCCCTGCTCTCGATGGCCGCGCTGGCAGGTTGCTCCGCCGAGGTAAGCAGCTCGCACGGGCCGCCCGCCTCGGGCCCGGCCGGTCAAATGCCGGCCAGTGGCGACACGTCGGGCGGGTCGACGGGCACCGGAATGAACGCGGCCAACACCAGCCCCCCCGCCGACTCGTGCAACCGTTCCCTCCCGGGGGCCTACACGACGATTTGCAGCTCGTGCCACACGCAGAGCGGCCAGGCCAACTCGCGCTACCCCGATCTTTACACCTTCAAGGGCACCATCGACGACTTCACCAAACACGTACGCGACGGTAGCCCCAAGGGGATGGCGGCGTACTCTGCCGAGCTCATCAGCGATGGCGACGTCCAGGCGATCTTCGCCTATTTCACCGGCGGCAACTCGCGCAAGGAAGACGCCATCTCCCTCGGCGACGTGCAGCCCCTCTTCACGGTGGCCGATGCGAAGAACCCGCCCATCGTCAGCAAGCTGGCCGACGGCACGCTGATCACACGCGGCGCCGGGCGTGTCCGCGGTCGCCACGAAAAGGAAGGGAGCTTCGGCACCTTCGGACCGCACTACTTCGAGAATCGCAGCTACGGGTTCATCGTCGAGGACTTCACGGCCACCGGCACCAAGCGCATCCGGGTGACCTACCTACCCATCGCCAAGCCCGACCACGCCGGCAACCGCATCACCAACTGGCGGGCCTGGAAAGAAACCGGCAACAACGCGACGTTCATGGAAAACAAATACATGAACGACATCACCGCATCGCCGATGATGCCCACCGGACCAGTCGCCCAGGCTCAGCAATACGATCAGACGTTCGTCCCGCAGCAGCGCTCGATGGAGGTCGGCCAGAACTTCGAGTTCGAGTTCGGCGTCTTCATCGATCCCACCGCTCTCACGAGCCCCGGATCGCGCAACTCGTACTACACCGATACGTTCCGCTACCAGATCGGTCTGGGCGGGCTCACGCCCAACAACATGGACTACGATCAAGCGCCGGGCCCTATCCCCGAAGCGCGCTCGGGAGGCGACACCACGATCGCGTGGCTGTTCGTCGAGCCCCAGATGTACTTCAGCGAGATGGCCCTCAACACGCAGCAAGAGAACGTGCAGAATTTCCTGGAAGGCCGCCGCCTGTTCCACACCGATTTTACGACCGGCGCGCACAGCGAAGAGGGCAATCCCGTTTTCACCGAGCAGGCCGGCAAGGCGGGCCCGCTCTTCAATACGACCTCGTGCGAGAACTGCCACATCAACAACGGCCCAGGCGCGCCGCTCAGCGGCGCAATGGATGCCAAGAGCTCGATGGTTTTCAAGCTCTACAATGCGGGCGATCTCGGTAACCAGCTGCAGCTCCAGGAAGGATCGGCCGCCGTCTCGGGCAGCGAGCCCAAGCAGGTCATGCTGGGCGATGGAACCTCGGTCACCCTGACCAAGCCGAAGTTCGCGCTGACCAGCACCAAGGGCGATGCGACTCATTTCTCGGCCCGCCTCGCCCGCAAGCTCGTCGGTCTCGGCCTTCTCGAAGCCATCGACGAAAAGACCATCCTCGAGCGCGCCGATCGTCTCGATTGCGATCACGACGGGGTCTCCGGTCGTCCCAGCTTCGTGAAAGATCCGATCACCGGCGTGCTGCGCATCGGTCGCATGGGCTGGAAGGCCGAAAAAGTCAGCGTGGCGCATCAGATCGCCGATGCAGCCTCGGCCGATCTCGGCGTGGGCACCAGCATCTTCCCCGAGAATGGCATGGCCGAGCTCTCCGACGTCGATCTCGGCAAGCTCACGACGTACATGCGTCTCATCGGCGTCCCGCCGCAGCGCGACCACGCTCTGCCGCAGGTCTTGCGCGGCGAGCAACTCTTCAAGACCGTGGGCTGCGCGAGTTGCCACGTCACCGACGTGGTCACCGGTGCCAACCATCCGTTCACCGAGCTGCGCAGCCAGTCGATCAAGCCGTACACCGATCTGCTGCTGCACGACATGGGGCCCGATCTGGCCGACGACAGCGGCGTCGAGGCGGTGGATGCCGCCGATGCGCCGCCCGCGGCTTCCGAATGGCGAACGCCGCCCCTGTGGGGCATCGGACTCTACAAAACCGTCAACGGGCACACGGGCCTGTTGCACGATGGGCGCGCGGCGAGCGTTCTCGAGGCGGCGCTGTGGCACGGCGGTGAGGCCCAAAAGGTGAAAGAGCATTTGATGGCGCTACCCGCCGCAGATCGCAACGCCCTGGTCGCCTTCGTCATGTCGCTGTAGCGCCCGCCCGGCTTTTGCCTTTTTCGGCGTCGTTGTGGCACTCTGCGCAAGCTGGAGGTGCGCGATGCCTGGTGCCCGAGGAACCTTCGTCCTGGTGTTCGTCCTGGCGGGCGTCGCTTGCGGCGGCGATGATTCGACCGGCGGCGGCGCGGGGAGCACCGTTCCATCGGCGGGATCGATGACCCCGGGTGCGGGAGGATCGGGGGGCACGTCGAGCGCCGGTGGCAGCAGCTCCGCAGGATCGACGATGCCGGGCGGAGCCGCGGGCACGTCCGGCGGATCGGGCGGAATGACGCCGGGCTCCGACGGCGGCACGATGTGCTCGGTGATGAACCAAAACGCCTGCGACACGTGTGTCTTCGCGAAGTGCTGCACAGCGTACGACGCCTGCAACAAGGACGATGGCTGCATGCTGGGGATGGGCAACCTGGCCGAATGCGTCGCCAACGACGCTGCCATGGTCGGCCAGTGCTACGACGACTTCGCGACGACCAACGACATGGCCAGCTCGCTTCGCAT
>JBBSDY010000460.1:0-4297 GCA_038240245.1 Polyangiales bacterium | reverse complement strand
GGTCCCGACACGGGCGACGACAAACCATTCCCGAAAGAGAACGAGGGACACTCGGGTTTCACCATCGACGGGGGCGGTGGTCGCGACGGTATCGAGGCAATCATCCCGGGCGTGATGGCCAAGTACAAGCCCAACATCGTGACCTTGATGATCGGAACGAACGACGTCGACTTGAGCGTCGCCAACGCTCCCCAGCGTCTGGCGACGCTTCTCGACACCATCCTCGACCAGGACTCCAACGTACTTCTCGTCGTGGCGCAAATCGTTCCCCAGACCGACGACGTCGCGAACGTTAGAATTCAGGCCTACAATACCGCCATTCCCGCCCTGGTGCAGACGCGCTCCGCCGCCAGCAAGCACATCGTCATGGTCGACATGTACACTCCCTTCGTCGAGACCCCGAATTTCAAGACCGACTTGATGTGCGATCGCCTGCACCCCAAGGGCCACGCCTACGAGATCATGGCGAGCACCTGGTATGCTGCGGTAGGTCCGCTGTTGAAATGACTGTCGTCGCTGGCCGTTGAGGTCGAGCCGTCGCCAGCGACTCCGTGCTAGCTCGCCGATTTCAGCGCCGGATAAAGCGCCTTGAAGCGCTGGTAAGGGCCGGCGTACGCTTGGTGGACATCGAGATCCGATGATTCGGGGGCAAGACGCTTGAGCGTGGCGCGACAGGCCGCCGCCACGTCGGCGAAGGCTTTCACGCTGACCGCGCCGAGAAGAGCCGCGCCGTACGCTGGGCCCTCTTCGCGGTTGACCCGCACCACCGGTAGTCCATACACGTCGGCCTGCATCTTGCGGATGAACGGGCTCTGCGCGCCGCCGCCGGTGACGAGCACCCGATCGACCTGAATGGCGAGATCGCGAATGATCGAAAGCGAGTCGCGCATTCCGAAGCAGATCCCTTCGATCACCGCGCGCGACATGTGCGCTCGCGTGTGCGCCAGCGAGAGCCCGACGAACGCGCCGCGTGCGGACGCGTCGCGGTGCGGTGTCCGCTCACCTTGGAGGTAGGGCAGGAACGTGAGCCCTTCGGCGCCCGGCGCGATCTTCTGCGCTTCGCGGTTGAGAAGCTCGTTGACGTTTTTTTTGCCAGCAAGCTCGCGCGCGAGCTCGCGCTTGTGCCACGCGAAGGCGCCGCCCGCGGTCAGCATGACGCCCATCAGGTACCAGGTCTGCGGAACCGCGTGGCAGAACGTGTGCGCGCGCATACCCGGATCCACCAGGGGCGAGGCCGTCGGTGTGAGGACGGTTCCTGACGTGCCCCAGCTGGCGACGGCTTCACCGGGCGAGACGAGACCCACGCCCACGGCGCCACACGCGTTGTCGGCGCCGCCGCCGGCCACGGGAGATCCCGCCGCGAGGCCAGTCGCCTTGGCCGCTTTTGCGCTCACGTGCCCCAGCACCTCGGCGCTGCCGCCCACGTCGGGGAGCAAGCTCATGTCGAGGCCCATGGCTTCCATGATGGGCTGGCTCCAGCGCTGGTGAGCGGTGTCGTACATCAAGGTCGCCGACGCATCCGATGGGTCGGTGGCAAGCTGGTCGGTCAGACGGTAGCGGATGTAGTCCTTGGGGAGCACCACCTTGGCGAGGCGATCGAACGCCGCGGGCTCGTTCTTCTTCAGCCAAAGCACCTTGGGCAATGTAAATCCTTCGAGCGCGGGGTTGCTGACCCACTCGCGCAGCTGCCGTTCGCCCACCCGCGCCGTGATCTCACGGCACTCTTGCGTGGTGCGACCGTCGCACCACAAGAGGGCGGGACGGATGACCTCGCTGTCGCGGTCGAGAAACACCGACGAGTGCATTTGCCCGGCGAGCCCGATGGAAACCACCTGAGTCGGTTTGACCTTGGTCGCCGCCATGACCTGCTTGATCGCCGTGACGGTCGACTTCCACCACGTCTCCGGCTTTTGCTCGGCCCAGCCAGGGTGCGGCGTAAGAATCGGGTGAGCCGCGGTCGCAGATCCCTTGACCACGCCCTTTTCGTCGATGAGCGCAGCCTTGACGCCGCTCGTCCCGACGTCGAGCCCCAAGAAGTATCTCATGGGGTGCCCTTATAGCCCGAATGCCTAGCGGATGCCGAGCAGGACCTCAGTGGTGAGCTGGTCGAGACGCTCGTACTGGTAGCCCTGGCTGCGCAGGGGGCCGAGGTCGAAGCCGTGGCCCTTGAGAGCTGCCGCCGTCTTTTCGCTGTATTTGAAGCTCGAACCGAGGCCCTCGATGGGCGTCTTGCTCAGATGATCGAGCGTCTTCAAGATCTCGGAGATCTCGGGATCGGCGTGGAAGCGGGCCACCTTGTCCTTGAGGATGAGGTACGAGCGCATGCTGTAGTACGCGAAATCCCAGACACCCTCCTCGTCTTCGGTGCGGTAGGCGTGGCTGTCGAAGTGGCGCATCCCCGGCCACTTGGCGTCTTCGAGCAGCTTGACCAGAAAGAATGCGCCCTTCTGATCTTCGCTGGCGAAGCGCAAGTCTTGATCGTAGCGACCCGGCTTCTGCCCGTTCAAGTCGATGTGGAAGAGCTTGCCTGCCTCGAGCGCCTGACCGACGCCGTGCGAGAAATCGAGCCCGGGCATCTGCTCGTGCGCCGTCTCGGGGTTGAGGCCCACCATCTCGGGATGATCGAGCGTGTAGGTGAAGGCGAGCATGTGCCCCGAGGTCGGCAAGAAGATGTCGCCGCGCGGCTCGTTGGGCTTGGCCTCGAGCGCGAACTTGTAGTCGTACTTGTTGGCAATCGAGTATTCACAGAGAAAATTGAGCGCCTCGCGAAAGCGCTTGAGCGCATCTTCGGGCCGCTTGCAGGCGTTGGTCTCGAGGCCCTCGCGCCCGCCCCAAAAGACATATGTCTTGGCGCCGAGCTCGATGCCGAGGTCCATCGAGCGCATGGTCTTCTGCAGCGCATAGGCGCGCACCCGTGCATCGTTGCTGGTGAAGGCGCCCTCTTTGAAGACGGGATCGTAAAAGAGGTTGGTCGTCGCCATCGGAACCTTCATGCCCGACTTCTCGAGAGCGCTTTTGAAGTCGCGAAGGATGCGATCGCGGTCGCCGGGGGTGGCGTCGCTGGGGATGAGATCGTTGTCGTGCAAGTTGACGCCGTACGCGCCGAGCTCGGCTAGCTTCTCGACGATGCGCGGCGGAGCGATGGTGCCGCGCACGGCGTCGCCGAACGGATCGCGTCCGCGGTTGCCCACCGTCCACAGACCCCACGTGAAGTGATGCTCGGGACGGGGCACATAGCTATCCTTGGGATACTTGCTCATCGGCGCTTCTCCTTGAAGAGAGAGACCCCCCCACGCTGCTTTGGTTGCGAGACGAAGTCAAGTCGCCGCGCGGGACGTCAGGGCTCCGATTCGCACACGGAATAGTACGTCTCGTCTTCCCAGCGATCCCAGAACTGTCCCTCGGGATCGAGGCAGACGCGGTGCTGGCACTGGCACCGCTTGCCTGCGCAGGTGCTCGTGCAGTTGCCGTCGGGGTTGGCCGGAGCCCACGGGGCATAGCTGAAAGGCTCGCCGGTGATCCACACGTACGGCCCTCCTCCCGATCCATCGGTGGCCGTCTTGTCGTCGGACGCTCCTAACCAGACGCGATCGTCATTGGCCAGATTGTCGATGAGCGAGCGCACGAAGGTGCTTTCCGCGGACGATCCCAGGGTGGCAAGATGGCCACCTTCGGCCGTGCAAGCATCGGCCGCGGTTTGCCACGGTGACGTGTGAGCATTTGGCCAGTAGCAGTGTGAGCTCGTCGCACCGCTCGGCGTGAAAGGCTTTCCGTGCTCGTGCGTCGTGCAGCCGGGTTTGCTCGAGGCTTCGATCGCGCCGGCCTCGTTGGCGACTGCTACCTCGGCGCCCCCGTTACCGCTGTCCACGGGATCGATGGTGCCCGTGCCGCCGCCCCCGGCCGAACCACCTGTGTGATCCTGGATGTCGCCTGCGGAACCTCCGCCCTCGTTGCCCATGTTGACGCCGAAGACGCCGGCGACTCCGGACATCACGTGGCTGGCACCACCTGCACCGCCCATCCCCGCGCTCTCGACTTTGCCCGCGGCGCCGGCACCCGCGGTCGCAGCGATTGCGAGCTCCCCGGCGCCGCTGCGATCGATCGCGCAGGCGACTCCCAAGAGGGCGAGAGAAACGAGGGCCATGCGTGAGAGGCGACGCATCAGTCGAGACGACTCTAGCAATCGCGCACGGCGATCGCGATGTGTGCACACCAAATTGTCGCTGCCTACACAGGAGTCGACGTGGGCCGGACTCGTGGCAGCTGATTCATCGCGGCACACCTTTACACGACTACG
>JBBSDY010000459.1:0-4297 GCA_038240245.1 Polyangiales bacterium | reverse complement strand
CAAGCTGATGGTCGCCTCGGGCGTGGTACTGACGTTGGATCCATTTTGAGCCAGCTGCGTGACGGAGTACCGGGACACCTGCCCGCTGGCGACCACGAGCTGCCCCGAACCCGTAAAGAGCAAGTCCGCGTAGAAGTTGAGGGGGGGTGTCAGGGTCAGGGCGGGCGCGTCACTGATCGAACCGGTGCCGACCAGCTGGCTGGCGTTGTAACGCCCGAGCGCGGCGTAGCCCCCACCCGGGTAAAAGAGCCCGAAGAGATTGCCGGCGGCGTCGAACGCGGTCGCGTTCGGATTGGTGGTCGTGCTTTTGAAGTTGGCGGTGAGCGGAGCGGCCGTGGAGGTGAGGGTCGCAAGGACGGCGGCGTCGTAACGGTACTCGCCGTGACCGTTGTAGCCGCTGGTCCAGAGGTTTCCCGCTGGATCGAAGGCCAGGTACTGCACGTTACCCGTGCCAACTTCGGTAAACTTTCCCGTTGCGGCGAGGGTTCCGGTGATATCGAGGCTCGCCGCAGGATATCGGACGACCCCGGTGGCGCTCGACAACACGCCCCAGAGATTGCCCTGGGTGTCGAACCGGAACGAAGAGATGGAATCGGGGAGCGTAAGAATGATCTCCGGCTCGTCGCCGTTGGTCGTCTGTAGCTGCTCCGGCGGGTAACCATAGAGCTTGTGGGTGACCTGCTCGAGCACCCAAAGATGCCAGGGGGCCGTGCTGTGGTGCGGCGCATCGGCGACGTCGGTTGCGCGAGCATCGGAGATCACGTCCGCCAACGAGCCGTCCGCCAGCGAGCCGTCCGTCGCGGTGGCATCCGCGGAGCCCGTCTCGCTCGCATTCCCATCAGGCGTGCTGGTGGTCGCATCGCTACCCGGGGAGGAGTCGGCTCCAACCGAGGCATCGACCATCGACATACTGTCACTCTTCGGCTCACCACTGTCCACCAGAACCGCGGCGTCCTTGGCGTCCTTCAGGTGTCCGTCCGCTGCGATCTCATCCGCGTCCGCGCAAGCCCCGTCGGCGCAAGTCTGGTGAGCCAGGCAATCGATGTCGCTCAGGCATGCGTTACGGCAGTG
Source organism: Polyangiales bacterium (assembly GCA_038240245.1). Lineage (GTDB taxonomy): Bacteria > Myxococcota_A > Polyangia > Polyangiales > Polyangiaceae > DASWDH01. The sequence goes on along the minus strand of JBBSDY010000459.1, from coordinate 3,226 downwards.
GCTATCGACGGCACATTTCAGCGGAGGCTGGCACTGGCTGGCGTAAAGGCACACGGCCTCGTCCTCGAGCTGACACACGTTGCCGAGGGTGGCGTGAACACAGCGCTGGGGAGATGGGCAATCGCGCGTGGCGGCGCAGCTCGTGTGGCAACGCCCGAACGTACACGACAGCGGGTTGTTGCAATCGCTGTTGATCTGACACCCCTCGGCCACAGTCTTCGGCGCATCATCGCTCGAGCTGCACATGCTGAACGAGGCTGCACCTGCCAAAAGGGCAACCGAAGAAACAAAAACCAAGATGGGAGACCGGCGAATCGCGTTACGCATCGGCGCACCATACCAGGGCGAGGTTACAAAGACCGCTCACGGCCCCAAACAGTCAAAATCGTTCCCATGATTGATTTTGATTGATTTGGCGGGGCGCGCCGGTACATTGGGATGTGCCATGACCGAGCCTATCGAAGACCGTTGGGACGATGCGCGGGCGGCTTCGCTCGACGAGGCGGGGCTGCTTCTCTATCGCTCCCATCTGCTGGGAGCCGACCTTCGGATCACCAACTACGGCGGTGGCAACACCTCGGCGAAAATCACCCAGACCGATCCGCTCACCGGCGAGCCGGTGAGCGTGCTGTGGGTCAAGGGATCGGGGGGCGATCTCGGCTCCATGCCCCGCGCCGGATTCGCCACCTTGTACCTCGAGCGTCTGCTCGGCCTCGAGCGGCGCTACTGCGGGCTCGCCCACGAGGACGACATGGTCGATCTGCTGCCCCAGTGCGCCATCGGCACGAGCGGCGTGGCTCCCAGCATCGACACGCCGCTTCATGCCTACCTGCCCTTCGAGCACGTCGATCACGTTCATCCCGATTCGCTGATCGCCATTGCCGCGGCCAAGGACAGCGAGCGTCTCACCGAAGAGGTGTTCGAAGGACGGCTCGCCTGGCTGCCGTGGCAGCGCCCCGGCTTCGATCTGGCGCTCAAGCTTCGCGAGGTCGCCCGACAGAGACCGGCCATCGGCGGCATCGTCCTCGCCGGTCACGGTCTGTTCACCTGGGGCAAGACGGCCAGGGAGTGCTACCGCAACACCCTCGCGGTGATCCGACGCGCCAGCGAGTGGCTCGCCGCCAAGAGCGCTGCGCCCGCCTTCGGAGGACCACGCGCCAACGCATTGCCCCCAAGCGAGCGCGACGCCATCGCGCGCCGTCTGGCAACCGGCATCCGGGCCGAGATCGCGCGCGCCGAGCGCAAGATCGCGCATTTCGACGACGCTCCCGACGTGCTCGAGCTGGTGTGCTCGAACCGCCTCGATGAGCTGGCACGCGCGGGCACTTCTTGTCCCGATCACTTCCTGCGCACCAAGATCCGCCCTCTGGTGGTTTCTTTCGATGCAGCCGGGGGCAATGTCGAATCGGCGCTCGCCGGCCTCCCCGCCGCCATCGACGCGTACCGCGCCGACTACACCGCCTACTACGAGCGCTGCAAGCGCGAGGGCAGCCCGCCCATGCGCGATCCCAACCCGATCATCTTTCTCGTTCCGGGCGTCGGCATGCTCGCCTTCGCCCGCGACAAGACCACCGCGCGCCTGGCGAGCGAGTTCTACGTCAACGCGATTCACGTGATGCGCGGCGCCTCGTCGGTGAGCCACTACGTGGGGCTCGACGAGCAAGAAGCCTTCGACATCGAGTACTGGCGCCTCGAAGAGGCCAAGCTCAGGCGCGCGCCCAAACCCAAGCCGCTCACCGGACGGGTGGCCTACGTCACGGGAGGAGCCGGCGGCATCGGCAAGGCGACCGCGCGCCGACTCATCTCCGAGGGCGCATGCGCGGTCTTGACCGACATCGATCCCGAAGCGCTCGAGCAGGCTCGCGCCGAGCTGGCCACCGATTTCGGCGCCGACGCCGTGCGCGCCGTCAGGTGTGACGTCACCGACGAGGCCTCGGTGGCGCGCTCGTTCGAGCGGGCCGTGCTCGAGTTCGGCGGCGTCGACATCGTCGTGTCGAACGCCGGCCTTGCCTCATCGGCAAACATCGAGGACACCTCGCTCGAGCTGTGGAACAAGAACTTCGCCGTCCTGTCCACGGGCTACTTTCTGGTGAGCCGCGAAGCTGCGCGGTTGCTCAAGGCGCAAGGTCGAGGCGGCAGCATCGTGTTCGTCGCCAGCAAGAACGCCCTGGCCGCTTCGCCCGCGGCGGCTGCCTACTGTGCCGCCAAGGCGTCCGAAGTGCACCTGGCGCGTTGTCTCGCCCTCGAGCTGGCGAGCGCGGGCGTGCGGGTGAACGTCGTCAACCCCGACGCCGTGCTCAAGGGCTCGCGCATCTGGAGCGGCGGCTGGCGCGAAGAGAGAGCTCGCGCGTACCAAATTTCCGAGGGCTCGCTCGAGGAGCACTACCGACAGCGAAGCCTGCTGAAACAAAACGTGCTCCCCGAGGACGTCGCCGAAGCGATTCTCTTTTTTGCATCCGACGTATCACGCAACTCGACCGGAAACATCTTGAACGTCGACGCCGGCAACGCCCAGGCGTTCACCCGTTAGTGGAGGACATCATGCAACCGCGCCACCCCATCGACCCCAGCTTGATCGAAGAGAAGAACCAAACGCTTTTGCCCGATCTCGAGCGCGACTACGCCTCACTGGGAGAAAGACTGGGACGCCGAGCGGTCGACATCGAAACGATCACGGCCCGCGTGCAGGCGCTGCGCGTCGCAATTCCAAGCTGGGGCGTCGGTACGGGTGGCACACGGTTCGCGCGCTTCCCCTCCCCTGGCGAGCCGCGCAACGTCCTCGAAAAGCTCGACGACTGTGCGGCGATCCACCAGCTCGGGCGCGCCACCCCCAGCGTGTCGTTGCATTTTCCCTGGGACAAGCCGCGCGACGTCGCGGAGCTTCTCCAGCGCGCCCATGCCCTGGGAATGGTCTTCGACGCCGTCAACTCCAACACGTTTCAGGACCAGCCGGGCCAGCGCTCGTACAAGTTCGGCAGCTTGACGCACACCGATTCCGCCGTGCGCAGGCAGGCCGTGGAGCACAACCTCGAGTGCATCGAGATCGGCCAGAAGCTCGGCTCGAAGGCCCTCACGGTGTGGATCGGCGACGGCGGAAACTTTCCGGGTCAGCAGCACTTCGCCCGCGCCCTCGACCGCTACCTCGAGAGCGCGCGCCAGATCTATGCCGCGCTTCCCGGTGACTTCAAAATGTTCCTGGAGCACAAGCTCTACGAGCCCGCTCTTT
>JBBSDY010000458.1:0-4310 GCA_038240245.1 Polyangiales bacterium | reverse complement strand
GTTCCGATCGGCCTTTTGGGAATGGGCTTCTACGAGCCGCGAAGATTCCCTGCGAGCGACCGAACCTTCGTGGAGACCTTCACGCGCCAGTGCGCGCAGGCGTTGCAGAGGGCGCAGCGCTCGCAAAGCGAACGCGAAGCTCGAGTGGCCAGCGAGCGAGCCAGAAGCTCGCTCGCGGCGACGCTGCGAAGCATCGGCGATGCCGTGTTCGCCACCGATCTCGCTGGCAACGTCACTTTCATGAATCCCGTCGCCGAAACACTGACCGGATGGGACGAGCCATCTGCGCGCGGCCAGCCCCTGAAGGCGGTCTTCCGGATCGTGAACGAGGCAACGCGACAAGAGGTCGAGAGCCCTGTCGACAAGGTTCTCAAGGAGGGCACCGTCGTGGGGCTCGCCAATCACACCGTCTTGATCAGCAGAAATTCGGCCGGGGAGACGCCCATCGACGACAGCGGGGCTCCCATCCGCGACGACGCGGGAACCGTTCAGGGGGTGATCCTCGTCTTTCGCAGCGCCAGTGAGGAGAAGAAGCAAGAGGCGCGGCGCGCCTTTCTGGGCGAGGCCTCGGCGACGCTCGCCTCTTCGCTCGACTATCGCCAGACGCTCTCCCGCGTGGCCGCGCTGGCGGTTCCGCGACTCGCGGACTGGTGCGCCATCGACGTCGTCGATCCTGGCTCGTCGGTTCCCGAGCGAATCGCCATTGCCCACGTCGATCCAAAGAAGGTGGCACTGGCGCACGATCTCCAACGCCGCTACCCGACCGATCCCAACGCTCCCAGCGGCGTCCCCAACGTCATTCGCACGGGTGTGGCCGAATTTTATCCAGAGATCTCCGACGATCTGCTGGTAAAGGGCGCCATCGACGAAGAGCACTTGAGCATGTCGCGCGACCTGCATCTGCGATCGGCGCTGGTGGTTCCCCTTCGGATTCGATCGCAGACGCTGGGCGCGATCTCCCTGGTGTATGCGGATTCCGAGCGGCGGTACTCCGAAGAAGACCTCGACTTCGCGCTGGATTTTGCCGGGCGGGCGGCCATCGCCATCGAGAACTCACAGCTGTATGCGTCGGAGCAAAGCCAGCGCGAAAAGGCGGACGTGGCCAATCGCGCCAAGGACGAATTCTTGGCCAGCATCAGCCACCAGCTCAGAACTCCCCTCAACGCGATCCTCGGCTGGGCGCACATGCTGGCCGAATCCAATCTGACTCCCGAAAAGCAGCGACGCGCCATTCAGGTCGTCGAGCGAAACGCCACCTCGATGGCTCAGCTCATCGAAGACTTGCTCGACGTTTCCCGAATCGTCAGCGGAAAGATGCGCCTCAACATCAGCGCCATCGATCTGACCCTGATTCTCGACTCTGCCCTCGATTCCGTGCGACCGGCGGCGGACGCCAAGGAGATAGGGATTCATCGGCAGATCGAGCCGGGACTCGGTATGGTATTGGCCGATTCCACGCGCCTTCAGCAGATCGTGTGGAACTTGGTCAGCAACGCGGTGAAGTTCACGCCCCAGGGAGGACGCATCGACATCGTCGTACGGCGCTTCGAAGCGGGCATCGAGCTGGCGGTGGCCGACACAGGCCGCGGGATCGATCCGCGCTTCTTGCCCCACGTATTCGAGGCATTTCGTCAGGCCGATGGCACCATCGCGCGCGCGCACGGCGGGCTCGGACTGGGCCTCGCCATCACCCGACACCTCGTCGAGCTCCACGGAGGTCGCGTCGAGGCACGAAGTGAGGGCGAAGGACGGGGCGCCACCTTCGTGGTTCGCCTGCCGCTGGCCACGCGCAAGCCACTCCAAGAGAGCGTGGGTGCCAAGGGCCGACGCCGCAATACTTCGTCGGGAAACCCCGTCGAGCTGAAAGACCTGCGGGTGCTCGTGGTCGATGACGAGGACGACGCTCGGATGCTCGTGCTCGAGATTCTCGAGCAATGTGGCGCTCGCGTGACGCCGGCCCGAAGCGCGCGCGAGGCCTTGCAAGCTTTCGAGCAAGGCCCGCCCGATGTTCTGCTCTCGGACATCGGCATGCCGGGCGAGAGTGGCTACGATCTCATTCGCAAGGTTCGCGCGCGGCCCCCGTCTCGCGGCGGCAACGTCCCCGCCGCGGCACTCACCGCGTATGCCCGCCCCGAGGACCGCCGCGCCGTGCTCGACGCTGGATACGCGGTGCATGTGTCCAAACCGATCGACCCCAATGAGCTCGTCAAGGTGGTGGCAACACTCGCCCGCGCACGATTGGGTTGACGACTCGACTCTTTGCACGAACGCGCCGGCACCGCGCTTGCATCGCATCATGTCACCAACGAAGATCGGATCAAAGGAGGACCCATGAGCCACGAAGTTTTGAAAGGGGAATGGAAGCAGATGAAGGGCAAGCTCCGCGAATGGTGGGGCGATCTGACGGATGATGACGTCGAGAAGATCGACGGCAACGCCGACAAGCTCGCGGGTACGCTCCAGCAGAGGTACGGATACGCCAAGGACAAGGCGCTCGACGAGATCGGCCGTCGCATCGACGAGTTTCGCAAGTCGTCGAACGATCAGATGGCCACCGACAAGGCCAAGCCCTGAAACGGGCGAATGGCGGGCAGCCGGCCCGGCGACCTGCCGTGCCTGGCTCGCCCGCCCCGCCCGGGTGTCGCTCCTGTTGCGTCCCTGCAGCCCGCCCGGCCAAGGCGCGTACCCTTGGTGAAGAGCCAATTAACGCGGGTCGACAGGCCTCGGGGACAGTTCTCCGGCGGACGCCCTCGTCCGACTCGCCTCGATTGCCGTGCCGCTTGTGGCGTCACCTTGCTTCTCGTTCACCGCGCCACGAAGATGGAAATGAACGTCTGTAGCGAAATGCCTCGCGACACAATTCCGCCACGTTTCACCGTTGCGTTGGGTCGGCGTGGCCAAGATTGCACCGATTCCGTCCCGAATTGGCCGGTCGACGTGTTTGCCAACTCATTTGTGACGCACCTGCGACAAATTTGGTCCGCGTTTCGGCCGCCGCGGGCCGCCACAGAGCGAAAGATGAGCACTTGGTGTTGGCCCGGTGTTTGCGAAGAGAGGAATAACCCACCCGTGGGACGCAGGGCGCTCGCGGGACGCGAAAGGATTTGACCATGTTGTGGACCATCACCGTCGTTCTGGTCGTATTGTGGCTTCTGGGAGCACTCGGCGCTTATACGGTTGGCTCCTGGATTCACATTCTGTTGGTGCTGGCCGTCATCTCGGTCATCGTGAATCTTTTGCTCGGTCGACGAGCGGTCTAACCACCCCGACTCCAGCTGCACCGCCGCGGAGGATGAGGCTTGCCTCACCTCCGCGGTTTTTTATTTCGTCGTCGTTGTCGGCTTCATTTCATTCGTCACGCTTCCTGCTTCATTCGTTACGCTTCATTTCATCGTCACCAGGACCTGATGTTTACGTCCATCGTCGATGAGCTGTATCTCTCCTCCGGGTTGGCCACGCGATCCATCCACGGCAATCTCGGCAACCCCGCGCATCACACCAGTCGGATTCTCGACGACGATGTCGTAGCGAGCGGACCGGTATGTGTACGACAGCTCGAAGCGGTCCCATTTCGGAGAGACACAGGGGTCGATCGTCAAGCGGTCTCCGTGCAAACGAAACCCCAGGATGCTCTCGATCCCGGCCCGGTAGAGCCACCCCGCGGAACCGGTGTACCAGCTCCAGCCTCCGCGCCCCATCCGTTGCGCCGATGAATAGACATCGCCAGCCACGACATAAGGCTCGATCGCGTAGCGGGTGACCTCCTCGGGCGAGCTGGCGTGGCGAAGTGGATTGAGCATCTGCAGCGAATCGAGCGCCCTGTCCCCAGCGCCCAGGGTGGCAAACGCCATGACCGTCCACGCGGCGGCATGCGTGTACTGGCCACCATTTTCGCGAATGCCGGGGGGGTAGGCAGCGATGTAGCCGGGCGATTGTGATGCGCCGTCGAAGGGCGGCGTCAGAAGGACGATGATCTGCTCACGCGTCCGCACCAGCTCGTCTTGTACGGATTGCATCGCCCGCGCCGCTCGATCGCCGGGTGCAGCACCGGAAAGGACGGCCCACGATTGCGCGATGGCGTCGATGCGGCACTCGACGTTCGAGCTCGCTCCGAGGGGGGCGCCATCGTCGAAGAATGCGCGACGGTACCAGGCGCCATCCCAGCCGCTGTCCTCGAGCGCCTTACCGAGCGCCTCGCGAGCGCGGCGCCAGGTCGCCACCCGTGCGCTCTCTCCTCGCCTTTCGGCGATCACCGAAAAGTCCCGGAGCGTGGCCCAAAGGAGCCATGCGAGCCAGACGCTCTCGCCCTT
>JBBSDY010000457.1:0-4315 GCA_038240245.1 Polyangiales bacterium | reverse complement strand
CGCCGATGCGATCGGCCAGCGTGGCTGCGTCGCGGAGCGACCTCTCCGCCGACGCATAGAGGCCGAGCTCGAGAAGCGCAAAGCCTTCGTTGACGAGCTGCCAGCTCGCGCTTCGCAGGTCCCCCGCCCGCTGAAAGCTGTCGAGCGCGGCCCGAGCGTGCCTGAGACACGAGCTGGCGTCGGCAGATTTCACGACGGCGCCGTAGGCCTCGGCTGCATGAACGTAACCGGTGGATCGGTCGTTGCTGTTGCTCGCCGGCTCGCGCTTGATGCGCTCGATCATCTTTTCGGCGAGCGTCAAGCGTCCAATCAGCATTACGTCGGCCGCGGCGAGGGCCATGGGAATCGAGCGTGGCGGGTCGAGGGCCGTGTTCTCGGCAAGGGCCAACATCTCTTCCGAGACGCTCTCGGCCGCCGCGCCGCTTCCCCGACGGCAGCTCGCCATCACCAGGGTACCCGCGGCGCGGTACCAGGGGGCGCTGCCTTTCACCAGCCAGCGCAACGCGTCGCGGGTCGACAGCTCGGCTTGAGCGAACTCCCCTCGCCACTGGTGCGCCTCGGCCTTGAGCCACGCCAGATCGCCCAGCACGTCACCTCCAGCACCACATGACACGCCGCGATCGGCGCAGCTGATGACCAGCGACAGGTCGTTGGCCTCGAGCGCCTTCTCGGCAGCGGCGCGGTAGAATCCAGCCGCCCGCGTAGGCTCCTTTCCACGTTCGAAATGCTCGGCGAGAACGAGGGCCGATAGCTCGCCGGAATCCTCGAGCCACAGGGCCGCCAGGCGATGACCGAGCACCCGATCCTCCTCGGTCAACATGGCGTAGGCAGCATCGCGAAGCAGCGCGTTGCGAAACGCATATTCGGTTTGGTTGGTGCTGGTGTGCGAGAAAATCAGCTCTTGCTCGACCAGCGTGGTCAGCCATTCGTCGATCGGAATGAGGCAACGCTCGCCGCCGAGCAGGGCCCGCGCGCCTTCGCCGCGAAAGGTTTCTCCGAATACGCTCGCTGCTCGAAGAACGCGCTTTCCCTCGTCGCCGAGGCGATCGAGACGCGCCTGCACCATACCGAGCACGGTGTCGGGAAGCTCGGCGTCGGGCGCCCCCGAGGCCATCGCACGGATGAGCTCCTCGAGGTAGAAGGCGTTGCCGTCGGATCGCTCGATGAGCCACGCTCGTTTTTCGGCGATGATGCGATCGCCCAGCGCCTCTTCGACCAAACGTTCGCACGCCTTGCGCGGCAGCCGACCCAGGCGAAGGGCGATCACGTCGCGCTGTCGAAAGAGCGCGGGGAAATGCTCGTCCAGCTCGGGTCGAGCGAGCCCGAGCACCATCAGCGGGCGGTTGTCGAGCGTGCGCAGGGCAGCGTCGAGGAGCTGGACGCTGGGCAAATCTCCCCAGTGAAGATCCTCGAGCACCACGAGCACCGGACCTGCCGCGCACTCGGCCTCGAGAAAGTCCAACCACGATGCCATGATCTGGTCGGCCATGACGCGCGGCTCTTGCCGTGCCGCGGCCAGGACGGCGCTCGACCCGTCGGAGAACGGTACGCCCATTAGCTCGCCGAGAAACTCGGCGACCCGCGAGACTCGTTCGCGGGCCACGTGCCGGGCGACGCGCAGGCGCACCTTTTCGCGCTTGCTCTCGAGCGAGTCGGAGTTGTCCACTCCGGCCAAACGTCGCAGCGCGGGGGCCAGAAGGGCGAAAGGCGAACCGGCGTGCAGCGAGTCCGCGCGACCCGACAATAGCTCGAACGGCTTTGCTTGCGCGCGCAGCCGTCGCAACAGCTCGTGGCGCAGGCGCGACTTGCCCCCGCCGGCGGGCCCGGTCACCAGGACGGCTCGCGCGCCTGGCTCTTCGGTGCAGTCGTCGAACGCGCCTTCGAGCATGTCCAGATCGCGCTCGCGCCCGACGCACGAGGTCACCTTGCCGAGCAACGTTCGTGGTGACGTCTCGTGAAGCTGCTCGCCGCGCAACTCGGGGCATTCTTGTGATCCTCCGACTTCGAAGCGCCCATCGAGAAGCCCCGCGCTGGCCTCGTCGAGACGAATCGAGCCGGCCGCCGACGAGATGAGCAACCTGACGCCCTGGTCGATGACTGCACCGATGGGCACCTGCCCGCCCAGAACCGCGCGGCCGGTGCACAGCGCCACGGGGTTCGAGGGCAGCAGATCGCGCAGCGCAAGCGCGCACCGCGCCGCTTGTACGGCTTGCTCGGTGGGAGCGAGGCTGCCCGACACGGTGACAATCATCGACCCATCGAGCAGCGGGCTCAGCTTGCCGCCGTGCGGCGACAGCGCCTGACCGAGCTCGGTCAGGTCCATGGCAGCGGCGGCGGGGCCATCGAGCGTGGAGTTGTCAAGTGGGGTGACCACCTCGGCGACGGTGGTCGACGAGGAGCCCTGGCGGCCCACGAGCACCACGCACATGACCCGCTGCTCTCCCCGCGTGCCGACGGCTCTGGCGCTGGGCGACGATTCGCGGCGGGCGACTTCACCGGTGAAAAAGCCGGGCACCGAGAACTGGTGATAAATGGCCAGAAGGTCGCGCGACAGCTCGTCGGCCGGAGGACGAGCCGATTGATTCTTGGCCAGCATCTTCTCGACGAGGGCCTCGAGGGGCTGGGGCACGCCGGGGCAAAGGCTGCGAATCGGTGCCGGGCTCTCGAGAATGATCTTGGCCAGGATGGCCATCACGTTGATGCCGACGAACGGGGCGTCGCCGGTGAGACACTCGAAGAGCACGCATCCGATCGAAAAGACGTCGGTATGCTGGTCGGTGAAGGCATCACCACGAGCTTGCTCGGGTGACATGTAGAGCGGCGTGCCCACCACGATGCCGGGATGCGTCAGGCGCTGCGGATCGGACAGACGGCGCGCGATGCCGAAGTCGGCGATCTTGACCTTCTCGACCTTTCCGTCGACCAAAAACAAATTCGCGGGCTTGATGTCCCGATGAACGATTCCTGCGCGGTGGGCCGCGGCGCATCCTTCGAGGACCCGTACGCCCAGTGTCGTGCTCTCGAGCGCGGTGAGCCCCTGCGCCTCGAGTCGCTCTTCGAGCGTGTGTCCCTCGAGCCATTCCATGACCAGGTAAGGCTCGCCGGTCGGTTTTCGTCCGTGGGCCACATACTTGACGATGGCAGGATGAGAGACCTCGGCCAGCAACACGGCCTCGCGTTCGAATCTCTCGGCGTGTCGCGTGCTCTCGGCGTGCAGAAGCTTGACCGCGACGTGGTTGCCGGCGAGCTTGTCCCAGGCCTTGTAGACGCTGCCCATGGCGCCCGCGCCGACTTGCCGTTCGAGCACGAAGCGATCGGCGAGTACGTCGACAGCCATGACCCTCAGGGTAGCAAACTCGCTCGTGTCCCGCTTACAACCTGCCGCGGACTCCGACGCGCGTAGAAAACGCGAAAAGCCCGCCCCCCTGCACCTGGGCAGGGACGGCGGGCTTGCGCGACATGGAGCGCGTTGATCTACTGAAGGTAGGTCGTGATCGCTCTCGTCCAGACCTTCGGACCGCCCAAGGTGCCCGGGCACGACGTGTAGGCGTCCTGGCCACCATTCTTGTTGCACGAGCTCGAACAAGTCACGTTGGTCTGGTAAGGGCACCCCGTCCCACTGCACATGCGCCCGAGCGACGTACCGGTCGAGGCATAGGGACCCTTGCAGGCGAACGCGCTGGGCGGCGAGGGAAATAGATTGCCGTAATAGGCGCCTTCTTGCTTGGGATAGGTGGGGCTCATTCCATACTGGATGGCGCTGTTGCTGGCGTCCATCCAGTAGTCGATGTTCCTCGATTGGACGTTGATGTGGGAGAGCAAGCACGCCGAGACCCACTCCTGACAGCTCGAGTCACAGGAGTTGTTCTCCCAGTTGGGGGTCACGCCAATCTCGCCGTTGAACTTGTAGCTCGTTCCGTACTGGTCCTTTTTGGTGATGGACCGTCCGGTCGGAAGCGCGCAGCGAACCAGGTAGGCGAGGGTGTTGCGTCCATCGCTGGAGCTCATTAGCCCGACGCCGTCTTTGAGGCCGGCGGTGGTGGAGAGACCGTTGACGGAAGACAACCCGTTGACCGATGACAGACCGTTGACCGACGAAAGCCCATTGACGCTGGACAGTCCGTTCGTCGACACCAGCTCGGCCTGCTCTTGCCCGACGTCGTCGGCGCCCTCCATGGGCACCGCGCAGCCGAGAGGAAGGGCAGCGAAGGCTGCGATGATTGACGTTCGAAGGGTGATCAGCATGATTGATTTCATTTTCCTTTTCCTACTTGAGCAGCGTCATTGCCAACATGTGCATGTTGGAGTTATTGGG
>JBBSDY010000456.1:0-4316 GCA_038240245.1 Polyangiales bacterium | reverse complement strand
TCTTCCGGACTTGCTCCGGCGGGGCGCGGGCAGAGCCCCCGGAAACCATCAGCCCTCTTCCGGACTTGCTCCGGCGGGGCGCGGGCAGAGCCCCCGGAAACCATCAGTAGTGCCCGCGTCGCAGACGCGCCTCGCGCAGCGAGGGTCGGCCCGCTTCGGGCCGACGGCACTACGCAATCCAGCGGGCGAGCACGCAAGTGATGTTGTCGGGGCCGCCGTTTTCGTTGGCCCGCTCGACGAGGCGCCGGGCGGCGGTCCGCAAGTCGGTGGCACTGTCGATGATGTTCAAGATCTGTTCGTCGGTGACCGGCCCCGACAGCCCGTCCGAGCAGAGCATGACGATATCGTTGGCGCGCGGAACCTCGAAGCGGGTGTCGACCTTGACCGTGTCCTTCATCCCGAGGGCGCGGACAATCACGTTCTTGTGCGGAAAGTTCGCGATCTCCGTCGGCGTGAGGCGCTTCATCTTGATGTAGTCGTTGAGGAGCGAGTGGTCCTCGGTGAGCTGATCGAGCTTGCCATCACGAACGCGGTACACGCGGCTGTCGCCGACGTGCGCGACGTAGACGCCATCGACGACCGCGAAGATGGCGACGATGGTGGTCCCCATTCCGCGCTGCCGCGGATCGCGCTGGGCCGACTCGAAGATGCGCAAGTTGGCGAGCTTGATGCCCGTGATGAGGCGGTTCTCTTCGTAGCCCTTGGACCGGTCCATCTTGTAAGGCCAGGTTCGCTCGGGATCATCGGAGGTGGCCGAGAAGAACTCGCGCAGCGTGTCGACCGCCATCTTCGAGGCGACCTCGCCCGACGCGTGGCCGCCCATTCCGTCAGCCACGACATAGAGGCCGTACTCGCTGAAAATCGCGAGGTTGTCCTCGTTGTGGTTTCGCTTTCTTCCGACGTTCGTTTCGCCGGCGACTTCGACACGGAGCGGTTCCAAAGTCGGGCCTACCTTGAGAAGGGGGGACAGTACATGCTCCCCCCGATCGTGACGGGGTCGGGGCCAAAGTGTCAATCGGGATGTTGCTGACGACGAAATTTGGCTTGCAATGGCAGCCCGGACGCCGCTGCCGTAAGGTTGGAGCATGAGGGTGTGGGCGAGCTTGCTTTTGCTGGGAATGGTTTCGACCGCAGGGTGCTCGACGTCGTCGAGCCCGCCATCCAGCCCCGATGCGGAAGGGGGGACCGACGATCCTTCGCGCGAGCCCATTCTCGACGGGGGCGGCGACCTTCCTACCGCGCCGCACGGCGAAGCCCTTTGCCCGGCCGGAGCCTGCAACTACCAGACGGGGCAAGGTTGCGCCGACGGCGGAGCGGCGTCTTGCGTGCCGCTTCCCATCGACGGTGGGGTCGCGCCCATGTGCGAGACCGCGGGCAGCAAGCCGTTCGGCGCCGATTGCACCCAATGGACCGACTGTGCGAGCGGTGCCGTCTGCGCGAACGGCAAGTGCCTCAAGCTCTGTTGCGGAAAAGACTGGACCGGATGCCCCGAGGGCCAGCACTGCCTGGGCTCGTTCGACGTGCAAGTCGCTCCCGGCAAAATCGTCTCCAGCCAGGCGTTCGTCTGCCTGTCCGCCCACCAGTGCGATGCGCTCGTTCCTTCGTCGTCGTCGTGCCCCCAGCCCGGAACGACGTGCCAGCTCGCCGATGGCACCGGCGCGACCGCTTGCCTACCCGAGGGCACGGGCACGCCGGGCCAGCCATGTCCTTGCAAGGGCGGCTACGCGTGCGTCGGTGGCGGGTGCAGGCGACTCTGCAAGGCCGTGCCGGGAGGAGGCGAGCCGTCTTGCCCCCTCGACGAGGGCCGTTGCGTGCACTTTAACCGCAACCCGGACGGGCTCGGCGAATGCACGCCCCAGTGACTACCACTTGCCGTCGATGTTCTTGATGAAGTCGTAGGGGTAGCCGAGCTCGAAGGCGCTCGCCGCGTCGAGATCGGCGACGGCCTTCTCGGACAGCGTGAGATCGCCCGCGCCGAGGTTCTCTTCGAGCTGCGCCACCGAGCGGGCGCCGAAGATCACCGATGTCACCGCTGGCCGCGCGAGGAGCCACGCCAGCGCGATCTGGCTCACCGGGCGCTCGATCTCTTTCGAGATCGCGAGCAGCGCTTCGACGATTTTCCAACTTCGCTCGTTGTCGAATCCCTTGTAGCGGTCTTTCCATTTGTGCATGCGGCTGCCCGCGGGAGGCTCCTGGTTTCGCCGGTATTTGCCGGTGAGAAGGCCTCCAGCGAGCGGCGACCACGGCAGGATGCCGATGCCATGACGAACGCAGAGCGGCTGATGCTCACGCTCGAGGCTGCGTGAGCTCAAGCTGTACTGCGCTTGCAGCGTGACGTAGCGGCTGAGGTTGCGCTTGTCGGACGTCCACAGCGACTCGACGAGGCGGTAGGCCGCGTAGTTCGAGCAGCCGATGTAGACGATCTTGCCGGCGCGCACGGCGTCGTCGAGGGCGCGCAAGAGCTCGTCTTCGCTCGTTTTGAAGTCCTGCATGTGAATCTGGTAAAGGTCGATGCGATCGGTTCCCAGGCGCGTCAGGCTCGCGTCGATCGCGCGCAGAATGCGCATGCGCGACGCGCCGGTGGCGTTCGGCCCCTCGCCCATCCGAAAGCGGCCCTTGCTTGCCAGCACCACCTTGTCGCGCGATTTGCGCGCCGCGAACCATTTGCCAAGAACGCGCTCGGACAACCCGTCCTGTCCGTAGACGTCGGCGGTATCGATGAAGTTGATGCCCGCGGCGAGCGCCCGGTCGAGCATGGCGAAGCTCTCGTCTTCGCTCGAGCTGACCTTGTGCATGAACGATTTTTCGTCGGCCTCGCCGAACGTCATCGCGCCCAGGCAAAGGACGGAAACCTGAGCTCCGGTACTGCCCAGCTGTCGGTATTGCATGGGTGCGAATGCTAGCACCGCGCCCGCGGTAGCCCAGCCGTTACTGCCGGCGGGGTTACTGAGCTCGAACGAGCACGATCTCGCGGCTGTCGCCGATGTCCCAGCGCATCGTCTTGGGATCGAGCATCGTCAGCGTGGCGAGATCGGGGGTGGGGCTGTCGCCCACGGGCGCCTTGGTGACATCGTCGGAGCGGGTGACGGCGAGGGTCATCTTGTCGCCGTCGGCCTTGGCCACCTTGAACGTGCCCTTGCGCGCCGGCTCGGCGGGGATGGTGACCGTCAGCTTGTCACCGGCAAACTCGAAGCTCGTCCCTTTGACCCATCCGGTGGCGCGAGCCACGTCGTCGGCCGAAACGTTGTCGATGCGGTCCCCGACCCACTTGCCGGCGAGCTTGTCGGCGGGGCTTCTGCTGCAGCCGGCCGCCGTCGCGAGCGAGACGAGAATCAAAGAAAGAAAACCTACTTTGGCGAGGGCGTGGCGCGGCATGGGAAAATCTCCTTCGAATGGCAATCGTAGGAAATGCATGCAGCGCCGGCCAAAAAAGCTGCGCACCAGTCGCGCGATGAGCCGAGTGGGACGAGAAGAATCGAACCGCCAGGGCGCCAGGGTCGCCAGAATTAGACGCGAGGTCGGCGGACGAGGCCCACGACGAAGATCTCGAAGCTCGAGGCGCGCGTGCCCTCGGGGCGGATGGCGCGGTCGGTTTCGAAGAGCTCCTTTACGCGCTTTTTGGCGAGGGGAAAGTCGGGGCCCATGAAAATCTTCCCCACGAAGCTTCCACCCGGCAAAAGCAGTGCTGCGGCGATCTCGAGCGCGCGCATGAAGAGCTCGAAGCTCTGGGCCTGATCGGCTTCGCGTGTGCCGGTCGTGCTGGGGGCCATGTCCGAAAGAACGACGTCGTAGGGCGCGAAGAGCGAGAGATCGGCAGTGTCGATGGCGAGCGCGTCTCCCTGGCGGAACACCGCGTTGTACGGCGGCGCCTTGGCGAGCGGCGAAAGATCGATGGCCAGCAGCTTGCCCGAGGGCCCGATGCGATCGGCGGCGTAGAGCGACCACGAGCCGGGCGCGGCGCCCAGATCGAGCACACGCTGGCCTTGCTTGAGCAACCGCACGCGGCGATCGATGTCCTCGAGCTTGAACACGCTACGCGCGGGAAAACCACGCTGCTTCGCGTCGCGCGTGAATCGATCGGGGCGACGGTAGGGATTGGCCTTGCGGCCCATGACCCGCCGCTACTTCGCCTTGGGCTTGCCGCCGTTCTTCTTCTTCACGGCGCCCCTCACGGTCACCATGCTGTTGCGCGCGCCGGGAACGCCTCCCTCGATGAGCAGCAGGTGCTCTTCGGGGACGATCTTGGCCACCTTGAGGTTGAGGACGCTCACCGTCACGTTGCCGTACTGACCGGGCATCTTGAGACCGGGCAGCGT
>JBBSDY010000455.1:0-4332 GCA_038240245.1 Polyangiales bacterium | reverse complement strand
GGCCCTGCTCCGCGAGCACCCCGGTCGCAAGGTGCACCTGCGTGAACGTAGATTCGCGGGAAAGCGCCGACCCTTTTTGGTATGGTCCTTCGCGTCGGGGCCTTGCCGCGAAGGAGAAACCATGAAGATTCATCGCTTTGGACTGGGGGGCCTCGCGCTCTCGTTGGCGCTGGGATTCTGGGCCTGCTCGTCGGACGACTCGAGCAACACCGGCAACACTGGGGGCAGCTCGGGCGCCTCGGGTGGCGGCACCAGCGCAAGCAATGGTTCGGGTGGCGCGGGCGGGAGCCAGAATGCGGCGGGCGATTCCAGCGGTGCGGGCGGCGCCAGCGGATCGTCGTCGGGCGGCGCGGGCGCGAGCGTTGCAGGCTCGGGTGGCGCAAGCACCGACGCTTCGACGAAGAGCGATGCGCCGGTTTCCGGCGACGCTGCGACGGGTGTGGATGGCGGGCCTTTTACGCTGACCAGCACGGCGTACGCCGAGGGCATGGCGATCCCTGCCGTGCACACCTGCGCGGGGACCAACACGTCACCGCCCCTTGCCTGGAGCGGAGCTCCCTCGGCGACGAAGAGCTTCGCTCTCGTGTTCACCGACAAGGACAATAACCCCGGCGCTGGTGGATTCATTCACTGGGTGCTCTGGGACATCGCCCCCACGACGACGTCTTTGCCCGCCGCCATCGCGGCCGGCGCGCCGGCAGGATCAAAGGGGTCGTCTTTCAATGGCAACCCCGGGTACGCGGGGCCCTGTCCGGGAGGCAACCTGCACCATTACATCTTCGAGCTTTACCCCCTCGATGTGGCGACCCTTCCCAATGAAGCGAACAACGCCGATCGCCCCGGGCTCGTCACGGCGATCAAGGCGCATCAAGTGGTCGCGCCGGCCAGCTTGATCGGCACCTCGAACGCGATGAGGTAGTGACATCGGGGTGGCGGCCGCCACCCCCGTCGCCACCTTCGTCGATCGGGGATCTCGGCAACATAGCGAATTCACTGCTCGTGCGAGTTGGCGCGCGGCGTGCTCTCTCCTTGCTCATGACGAGCACCGAAACGTCCGAGCCATTGGCCATTTTTGCAGGTCCCCGCGAGCGCGGCATTGCCGACGGGTGGGACAGCCTCTCCGACTCCGAGATCGTCGCCGTTCTCCTCGGCACCGGCGAGAAGGGCCGCCCCGTTCTGCGGGTGGCGGCCGAGCTCCTCGAGCAATCGGGGGGCATCGTGGGCATCGCGCGTCTCGGCGCGCACGCCCTGGCCGAGGTGCAAGGCGTGGGGCTGGTCAAGGCCGCGCGCATCGCGGCGGGGTTCGAGCTCGGGCGCAGGCTTCTCTTGCGCTCCGCCGGCATGCCGCGCCTCAACCTTGCCTCGTCCACCGAGGTGGCCCGCTGGGGGCGCATTCGTCTTTCCGATCTCGATCACGAGCAGGTGTGGGTGCTCGCACTCGACGGTCGCAATGGTTTGCGCGCCGCCAAGCGCATCGCCGAGGGCGGGCTGCACGGCTGCTCTCTCGATCCGCGCGACGTGCTGCGCGCGGTCGTGCGCGAAGCGGCGAGCGCCTTCGTCCTCGTGCACAACCATCCGAGCGGCGATCCCACGCCCAGCCAAGAGGACATCGATCTTACGAACACGGTCGCGCGGGCCGCGTCCGTGCTCGGCACCCCCCTCGTCGATCACGTGATCATCGCCGGCGGAGCTCACACTTCCCTTTTCGACCTGGGTCTGGTCGCTTCTTAGCTGGACCGGCGCGCCGGCCCCCTCACGCTCAGCTGGGCTCGGGGGTTAGCTTTGTCCCGAGCGAACGAACTGGCGGTAGAGGCCGGCGTAGACGCCGTGCTGCGACAGAAGCTCGGTGTGGGTGCCGCGCTCGACGATTCGTCCGTGGTCCAGCACGAGCACCATGTCGGCGTGGCGGATGGTGCTGAGCCGGTGGGCGATGACGAAGCTGGTGCGTCCGGTGAGAAGCGCCTGCAGCGCCTTCTGCAGGCGTGCTTCGGTGATGGCGTCGATGGAGCTCGTGGCCTCGTCGAGGATGATGATGCGGGGCGCGGCCAGCATCGCGCGCGTAAAACAGATGATCTGCCGTTGTCCCAGCGAGAGCCCTGACCCCTTCTCGCCGACTTTCGTCGAAAATCCATGGGGGAGATCCTCGATGAGGTCGAGGACGTCGAGGGAGCGCGCGGCCTCGACGATGTCGGCATCGGTGGCGCCCGGACGACCGATGCGAATGTTCTCGAGCACCGTGCCGCTGAAGAGAAAGTTGTTCTGCATCACGTTGCCCATTTTCTGGTGCAGCGACGTGCTTTCGATGTGCCGGATCTCGCGCCCGTCGATGAAGATCTCGCCCGCCGTGGGGAGGTAGAATTTGGCAATCAGGTTGATGATCGATGTCTTGCCGCTGCCGGTATGGCCGACGAGCGCGATGGTCTGACCGGGCTCGGCCACGAAGTCGACGTCGTTCAGGACGAGCTTGTCGGGCTGGTAAGCGAATGAAACGTGGCGCAGCTCGACGCGGCCGTCGATGGACGAAAGAGCCCGCGCGTCGGGACCATCGGTCCAATCGGGCTTGGCATCGAGCAGGTGAAAGACCCGCTCGGCGCCGGCCATGGCGCTGAGCGCCTGGTTGTACTGGTTTCCGAGAACGGGGATGGCGTTGAAAAAGTAGTTGGCCAAAAAGAAAAAGAAAATGAGCGTCGAGAGGTCGATGTGGCCGTGCACCGCCTGGTAGCCACCCACGACGAGCAAGATGGAGATGAAGAGCTGTCCGTTGAACTCGAGCATCGGCAAAAATACGGCCGAGTTTCGAACGGCGTCCATGTTGTACTGCGAGTGGTTGAAGATGAGCGTCCGAAAGAGCCCGCCGTTGATGTCTTGGCGCACGAAGCCCTGGGTCACCCGGATGCCGGTCACCGATTCGGCGAGCGTCGCCGTCACCCGGCTGAAGCTCTCTTGCGCGTTGCGGTAGGCGGCGCTCAGCTTGGCGCGAAAATGGCGAACCAGCTTCCAGAGCACGGGCACCATCGTCATGACCACCAGAAACAAGAGCCAGTCGTAGTAGATCATCAGCGCGCCGGTCACCACCATGGTGCCCACCTGCACCACGGACACGTAGGTGACGTCCTGCACGCCGGTGCGGACGACGTCGACATCGGAAGTGACGCGGCTGATGAGGCGCCCCACCTTCATGCGTCCGTAGAAGCTCATCGACATCGTCAGAAGGTGGCGGTAGATCTCGTTGCGCATGTCGCGAACGATCGACTCGCCGAGCTCGAGGGCGAGGCGGAGGCGGAAGTGAAAGCAAAAGTCGGTGAACAGCACGGCGCAGAAAAAGCCCATCACACCCCGCAGCGTGCCGCGGGAATCGTGGTGGGCGATGGGACCGCTGATGACCGCGGCCGGGATCCAGCCCATCATGGGAAGCTGAATCGCCCGCAGAACGACGAGAACGAAGAGCCAGTTGCGCTTTTTGGCGTAAGGCTGGGTGTACCGAAAGAGGCGGTCGACGATGCCGAAGTCGAGCGGCCGCTGGCTCATGTCCCGCTCGCCGTCGCGCTCGAACTGAATGAGCGCGGCGACCCTCTTGTCCCCGGTCGGAGCCCCGCTCGAGGCAGAGGTCTTCGAGGCGGCGTCGTCGATGGCTTCGTTGGTTGTCATGACCTAGGCGAATTGCTCCAGAAGCTGGAGGCTTTCCTTGTCGGCAGTCTGGAGCTCGGCCGCTTTCAAGTAGTGTCCCCCCGAGCGCATGAGCTCGTCGTGGGTGCCGCGCTCGACCACTTTGCCGTCTTCGAGCACGACGATGAAATCGGCGCGGCGCAAGGTGCTCAGGCGATGGGCCACGACGAACGTCGTGCGACCCGCGATCGCCGAATCCATGGCCTCGAGGATCTCGTGCTCGGTCTCGGGATCGATGGCGGCCGTGGGATCGTCGAGCAAGAGCAGCGGCGGTTCGAGCAGCACGGCCCGCGCGATGGCCAGGCGCTGTCGCTGCCCCCCCGAGAGGTTGCTCGCCGACTCGCTCAACACCGTGTCGTACCCCTTGGGTAGCTCCATGATGAACTGGTGGGCCGACGCGATCTTGGCGGCCCGCTCGATCTGCTCGCGGGTGGCGCCCGGGTTTCCAAAGGCAATGTTGGCGGCCACGGTGTTGCTGAAGAGAAAGCTCTCCTGGAAAACGAGGCCGATGTTACGGCGCAAGACGTCGACGTCGAAGCTCTTCAGGTCGATGCCGTCGATGAGGACCCTGCCCTCCACGGGATCATAGAAGCGGGGAACGAGGCTGAGCAGGGTGCTCTTGCCCGAGCCCGTCGTCCCCACGATGGCGACGCACTGGCCAGGCCG
>JBBSDY010000454.1:0-4332 GCA_038240245.1 Polyangiales bacterium | reverse complement strand
CGAGAGCGCCCTCGGCCTCGGCGCGGCGTGCTGCGACGCCCTGCAGTCGCTCCATCTGTGCAATCAGCGCAGGCACGTCCTCGAGGCGAGCCTCTCCGATCTCGTCGCGCAGGGCCACCAGATCCGCGTCGTAGCGGCGGCTGTCATGGGCCACGACGCCAACCTTCTGGGCCAGCCGGTCGAGGGCGCGGGCCAGAAGGGCCTCTTCCTCGAGCGGCACGACTTCGTCCGCTGGGTCCGTCGCGGGAGCTACCTTTTCGAATTCGTCGGTCGTCTGAGCCAATGATCCCGGCCTCCTGGGCCTATCGCTTGACGGCGGACACTCTTTGAAGCACTTAGCGAGCCCCCATGCCAGCCCATACGACCTTGGCTGCCGTCCCACCGGGCGGCGATCTTCTCGAATCCCTCACTCTGCTGGCAAAAAGCGGTGACGCCTGGTTCAACGCCACCGGCGAGCTCGAAGCGGTCGAGCTGCTGGTTGCCGGCGAGGGGGCAGATGCAACCCGGACGCTCAAGGGACGTTTTACCCTTCTGCAGCTCGCAGGCCCTTCCAAGGGCCCCTTCTCGGTGACGCTGGCGCGCCTGTCCGATTCGGGCATCGAGGTGCTGGGGGGCGTTCTGGTTCGCGCGCGCTCGGCGGGGGTCAACGTGGCCATCCACGCGGCCGCGGCCAGCGAGGTCGGCATTGCAGCGGCTTCCCCGTCTCCATGGGTGAAGGCGGCCGCAGTGAGCGCGGCCATCGCCGCCCGCGAGGCGGTCGAAGAAGCCGAGGAATTTAGCCCCGAGGCCGGTGATCTCGTGGATCACTTCGCGTTCGGTCTTTGCGAGGTGGTCACCTCCGATGGCGAGCGCCTCAAAATCCGCGACGCCAAGCAGCCGGGCCGTATCCGCGAGGTGTCGATGACCATGCTCAACGTGTTGCAGCCGACCGAATCGGAAGGCAAACGCCTGTTTCGTCTGGCGCGCCGCGGGGCGTAGTCGTCCCGACCTCGCCCGTAGCGAAAAGCGGCCGACGCCACCGTAGTGCTAGACGCTGATCGCGCCCTTGCGAAAATCGCTGGCGCCGAGCTTCACGTTCACGCAGGCGGGCACGCCGCACGCGAACGCCTCATCGAGCGCGGGGCCGAGCGCAATCGACTCGGTCACCCAGGCGCCAAACCCTCCCACCGCTCGCACGACCTCGTCGTAGCGTGTGTACGAAAGTCCGGTGGCCACGGCGCGTGGCTCGCCATAGATCTCGATCTGACCGCGGCGAATTTGCGTCCATGCCGCGTCGTTGCCGATGACCGCGATGACTGGGATCTTCTGGCGCACCATGGCCTCGAACTCGAGGCCATGAAGGCCAAAGGATCCGTCGCCGTACATCAGGATGACGCGCGCGTCGGGGCGGACCAGCTTGGCGGCCATGGCGTAGCCGGGCCCCACGCCGAGCGTTCCCAGCGGACCGGGGTCCATCCACATCTGGGGCCACTCGATCGGAAGCACGTTGGCCGCGGTCGCCACGAAATCGCCGCCATCTCCGACGACGATGTCCGAAGGTCGGAGCCTCTTGCCAACCTCGGCGCAGACGAAGAGCGGGTTGGGCGGGCTCTCGCGCGACACCATTTGCACGCGCATCGCCGCCTGCTTCTGTTCTTCTTCGGCGCGCACCGTGGCGAGCCAGTCCGAGAAATCTTTTTTGGCTCCGGCGACGAGACTCTCGAGCACGAGGCCGCTATCGCCGTGGATGGCCACATCGACGCGACGATTTCTGCCGAGCTCGGCGCCATCGAGATCCACCTGCACCACCTTGGCGTCCGCGTTCCACGTTCCGGTGCGTCCGTAGTCGACGCGAAAGTCGAACGGGGTTCCGAAGACGAAGGCCGCGTCGGTGTGGGCCAAGGCAAAGCGGCGCGATCGGCTCATCCGCGCGGGGTGCGCGTGGGCAAGACCGCCGCGGGCCATGCCGTTCAGGTAAAACGGCGCGCCGATTCGATCGGCGGACGACGCGAGCGCCTCCTTCTTGGGCGACCATCGGATCTGCGAGCCCACCAGGAACACGGGTCGCTCCGCGTTCGCCAGGATGACGCGCGCTTCGGCGATGGCGGCGGGATCGCCGGCCGATCGGGGAGGCGCGGGGAGCGGCGCCGTCGCGACGCTCGTTGCATCGTCGGCCATGCTCATCAGCAGATCGAGCGGCATCTCGAGGAACACCGGGCCGGGGACGTTGGCTTGCGCCACGCGGAAGGCGGCGTCGATGTACTCGGTGATTCGGCCGACGTCGGGGACCTGAACGCTCCACTTGGTGATCGGGCGCATGAGGGTCACGGCATCCATGTCCTGCAGCGAGCCCATGTCGGCGAGCACCCTCGGGCCCGCGCCGCCGAGGACGACAATCGGTACGCCCGCCCTCTGCGCGTTGGCGATGGCCGTGACGACGTCGGTCACCCCGGGTCCCGCCGTCACGGCGCAAACGCCGGGACGACCGGTGATCCGCGCGTAGCCATCGGCGGCATGCCCGGCGGTCTGCTCGTGGCGCACATCGACGACGCGGATATTTTCGTCGAGGCAGCCGTCGTAGATGGCCTGAATGTGCCCTCCACAGAGCGTGAACAGGTGCGTTGTTCCGTGCCGCACGAGAGCTCGAGCGACGAGCCGTCCACCGTGAACGAGAGCCATGCGAGGAAATGTACCACGCGCCTTGACATCGTCGTCTCACGGCAAGAGCCTGGGGCCTGCCGATGGTAAACGACGAGCGAACGGTGGCGAGGGTACCGTGGTCGGTGATCGTGCCGACCAGGGCCGGATGGCTCGACGCGGTGCGGTCCGATGTCGATGCATTCCTCTCGGACCACGCGGCGTGCGAACGCAAGGCATCGGCCGCGGCGATGACGCTCGCGTCGCACTACCGGGACAAAGAGAAGCTCGTTTCCGCGATGGTCAACCTGGCTTGCGAAGAGCTCGGCCATTTTCGCCGGGTTTACGAGCGCATCGTCGAGCGGGGTGGCCGTCTCGGACCGGACTCCAAGGACGCCTACGTCGGTAGCATGGCCGCCCTAGTGCGAAGGGGTCCGGATCTGTATTTGCTCGATCGGTTGCTCATCGCGGGCGTCGTCGAGGCGCGAGGCGCGGAGCGGTTTCGGATTCTGGCCGAAGGTCTTTTGACCGATCTCCCCGATTTCTACGCCGACTTCGCGCGCAGCGAAGAGCGCCATGCGGAGCTCTTCATCGATCTCGCCAAGACGTACTTCCCCGTAGACGTCGTCGAGTCGCGTGTGCGCGAGCTCTTTCAGGCCGAAGGCGAGCTGGTAGCTTCGCTCCCCCTGCGGCCCGCGCTGCACTGATGGCCAAAAAGAGAGGCAGTACCTCGAGCGCCACGCCGCTCCCGAGGCCACCCTGGCCGATCATCTCGGATCTTTCGGGCACGCCGTCGTCCTGCCGGCCTACGGCGAAGGGGACGATCTCGTGCAGGCGCTGCGATCGGTTCCCGCGGGATCGCTCGGCGAGGTCCTCGTCGTTCTCGTGGTCAATGGCCGTGCCAATTCTCCGGCATGGGTCCACGAGCGCAACCACGAGGTACGGGGGCGGCTCCGCGACGCTTTCGGCAGCAAGGACGAGCAGCTCGTCGGCGATCCGCCGGCGCGCCTGCTTCGCTTTGCGCCGGGCCGTATTCTGATCGTCGACCGCGCGAGCCCCGATCACCTTCTTCCCGACGACCAGGGTGTGGGTCTGGCGCGCAAGCTGGGGGCCGATCTCTGCCTGCGCCTTCACACGGCCGGTCGGCTGCGCTCGCCCTTTATCCATTCGACCGACGCCGACGTCGAGCTGCCGCCCGACTACTTCGCGCGGCCCGACTACTTCGCGCGGCCTGCTCTTGTGCAGCCGCCACGACCTGCGGCTCTGCTTTACCCGTTCGTGCACAACCCCGAAGACGACGCGGCGCTGGCCCAGGCGATAGCGCTCTACGAGATCTCGCTTCGCTACTACGTGCTCGGTCTCGCGTATGCAAAATCGCCCTACGCCTACCACACGATCGGCAGCACGCTCGCCGTCGACGCCGCTTCGTACGCGATCGTCCGCGGTTTCCCGAAGCGCACGGCGGGCGAGGACTTCTATCTGCTCTCCAAGCTCGCCAAGGTGGGATCCATCGCCCGGCTCGCGGGGGCTCCCATCGTCCTTCGCGGCCGGCCGTCCGATCGGGTTCCGTTTGGCACGGGACCGGCCGTTCGCCGCATCGCGCAAGCGGGAGCCGATCGGTTCACCCTCTACGATCCCTCACTGTTCGACTATCTGCAGGCCTGGCTGGCCGCGCTGTCGGCCATTGTCATCGGCAAGAACAACGATCTCGATGCT
>JBBSDY010000453.1:0-4346 GCA_038240245.1 Polyangiales bacterium | reverse complement strand
CGGTGAGCACGGTGGCTTTCACGATCTCTTCGTTCCCGTCATCAAAGAAGCGGCCGTCCACGCGATCGTGGTGGCCGGGCCCTTTGCCACGGCGCGGCCCAGCGGCGCCGAGATCCTCGATCGCTGGTTCGCGATCACCGGCGCGCACGGCCGCATCACGGATCCAGCGTTCTCGCGGTACCTGGCGGCGACGCTCGATACGCTGACCCTCGAGGGCTCGCTCGTTCACGCGCTCCAGCGGCTGCTCTCGTGCCTTGCCCGTCTGGTGAGCGGCCAGGGAAACACGAGCCGGCTGGCGACGGAAGCCGAAGCCTTGCATGGCAAGCTTCTCGAGGCCCGCGTCCCGGACCGCATGTGGGAGGCGGCGCAGAGCATGGTGGACGAGCGCACGGCGCACACCTGGTTGACAGGGCTGCGGCGTGATCCGCTGGCCTTGCTCGGCATGAGGCGACCGCCAAAGAACGCATTGGTCGGCCTCTTGCTCGGACGCCAGCAAGACAGCGATCCCGTCGACGAGGCTCTACGCCGTGCCGCATTTCAACGCGCCTGCGTCGGCCTCGCTCGCAGCCGCGGTCACGTCGTCAGCGGCCGGGTCGGCGATCGCGGCATCACACTCTTGCCCGACGATTCCGAGACGGCAGGGCGCGCCCGGGCAAACCTGGTCGATCTTGCAACCCGGGCTTCAGCGCTGGCGCGTCGCTTCGAGCTCAAGCTGCACGTTGGCATTGCCCTCGCGCAAAAGCCGGGCTCGCTCGTGATGAGCCACCGCGCCGCGCTCGCCGCCGCCGAGAAGGCCCTTTCGCGAGGTGTATCGCTCGAGCTCGCTGAGTCCGAGCCCGACCCGTCTTCCCAGGCGTTGCGGCACCTGCGAACCAGCCTGGGCGCCGGTATGGAGGAGCATCCCGGTCATCTTGCAGTGCGCTTCGAGCGCTACACACAGGCCGTCCTTTCTCACACCAGCTATCGGGTGGAAACCGCGCGCGGACACCTTCAGATCGGCCTCGAACGACTTGCCGAGCCGCTCTTGACGGCAGGCGCGCTCGACCCGAAGAGCTTCGACGAGATCTGCCGGATGGTCGACGTTGCGCGCGACCGCGAGTCGCTCTCCGATCTGGTCCTCACGTACCGTCGAATCCTCGCCGACATCGAGCGCGCCATCGAAACGCCCACCATCGCCCGACAAGAGCGCAGCACGCGGCGCGCGCTGCTGTTCGTTCACGAGCACCTGGCCGAGCCTCTCAGCCTCGCCCGCGTGGCTCGCATCGCCGGGTTCGCCCCCGATTACTTCTCCCGACTTCTGAAAAACGAGGAAGGGCTCGGCTTCGAGCGCTACGTGCAGAAACACCGGCTCGAGCGCGCCAAGCACCTTCTTGCCGGCACGCTGCTCGGCGTCGGGCGGATCGCCCACCTCTCCGGGTTTCGCAGCCGCACGAATTTTCAGCGGTTGTTCAAAGAATCGACGGGGCAGACGCCCGCGCAGTATCGTCGGATCTAGCAGCCACGATGATCGACGCCCGACCCAACGCGACGCAGCTCGTCCTCGACAGTCGCCCGCTCGGGGCAGAGGGATTGTCCGAGCTGGCAGCACCGGGCACCTTCGCGCAGCTTCAAAAGCTGAGCCTGGCTTACGTCACCACCGCGAAAGAGCAACCGAAGTGGAACCAGCCCCGGCGCATCGCGCCGATGGCATCGGCGTGGCGCGCCGTGTTCGAAAAAAGTTGGCCGAGCCTCGAGAGCATCAATCTCGAGGCCAACTTCTTGGGGTTGTTCGGCGGTGACCTGATGGCGGCGCTCTTTGGCACGCGTGCCTGGCCACGGGTCACCGATCTGAACCTGACGATGAACGAAATTCGCGACGTGGTGTTTTCAGCGCCGCTCTTCGCGAAGGTCGAGCGCCTCAGCCTGCGCCAAAACTGGCTGCGGCGCGAGGCCGTGGCCTCGCTCGCCAAGTCGTCGCTTCGCCTGAAGCATCTCGATCTCGGACTGACCCAAATCGACGTGAAGAGCGTGCGCGCGCTGCTCCATTCCCAGGTTGCCGAGACCCTCGAGAGCCTGGCGCTCGACAATTTGTTTCTGGGCGATCCACTCGTCGAAGTCTTGCGGCGCGAATCGAAGCGCCTGACGAACCTGCGCGTGCTGCACGTCGAGCTTAACAAGCTGTCGGCGCCCGCGGTCGAGAAGCTACGCGCCGCTTATCCGGCCCTGACCGAGCTCGAGGCCGACCAGCAGACCTACCCCGAAGAGTGGCCTTGACCCAGGGCGCGAGTTGGGTGCCGTGACGTGATGCTCGCCAACCGCGAACCATTTCGATAGGCTCGCTCGCTAGTCCTTCGGAGCCCAACTATCCCATGAGCGTCGATCGCTGTCTCGAACTGGTTGCCGAGTCGGGCCAACGCAAGCCCTGGTCTGCGGTCGAGAGTTGGATCGGCGAGCCCCTCGAGCGCCTTGGTCTGCACGCGCGCACGCCGCACGATCGCATCGTCGTCGCCGTGGGCAAGGAGATTGCGGACCTGATAGCCCGCGCAACGGGCGCGTTGGGAGAGCTGGCCACCGATGAGCCGAGCCGCCGCGCGGTCGACCACGCGAAAGAAGTACTCGCGCGCGGCAATGCCGAACGACGATTTCCCCGCGAAGAGCTGCGCGCGCTGTGGGGCGGACACGGAGCCGGTCCTCCCAGCCCCGTGCGCACGGAGCTCGACTCGTGGATTGGGCGGCACGAGGCTCTCGAGCGACGCGTGAAATGGTTGCTCGACCCGCGCATCACACGAGATCAGCTCGCGAACCTCGACCCCCTCGCCGATTCCGACCAAATCTGGTGCTCGGTCAGGTTCGAGTTTCGCCCCGAGGTACTCTATGCGCTATGGGGCAATGCAATGGAACGGATCGCCCAGGTCGAAGCGGCGGCGACGTTCTTCCACGGCACGGGCAAGGCCGAAGGCATCCCCTTGAAGCGCACCGAGGATACGGTCCTCTTCTACGCGTACCTCTTCAACTGGGGCCAGGACAGCTATCACGGGCGCAAGGCCATCGAGCGGATGAACGTCATCCATGGCCGCTACTTCGCGCACAACGACGGGCTCAAGTACGTTCTGCTCAACGGCGGTTTTACCGTGCTCGACGGGCTTCCGATGATCGGCCATCGCCCGCTCTCCGACAAGGAGCGACTGGGCTATTTCCACGCCACGGTCGCGATGGGCAAAGCCATGAACATCCAGGAGCTCACCCACTCGTGGGACGAGATGTACACCTGGTTTCACGATTTGAACCGGGCGACCGCTGCTCCTTCGCCGCAGAAGGTGCGCATGTGGAACGGCATCGAGGACGGCTTCGATCGCGACCTGAAGGTGCCCAAGGTGCTCAGCGACTTTCGCAAGCTCGCCGAGCGCGCTTCGATGGACGATACGTATCTGTCTGCTCTCGGCTTCGAGCGGCCCTCAGCCGGCAAGGTTGCCTTCGTGCGCGGGGTGATGAAGACGGTTGCCCGGGCCCGCGCCCAGCTTCCGACGGAGCCTTACATCCAGAGCCTACAGAACTACGCCACGTACCCCGAGGGCGGGCCCGTTGAAACCATCGGCGAGAAGGAGCGGTCGGCGCGCATGCCTTCGGCGTGTCCCTTCGCGGCCAGTGCGGCGCCCAAGCCGAACAAGGGGTATCCGGTCAACCAACGTCCGCTGATGGACGTGAGCGAGGCCGCGGACATCGATCTCGTCACCGTGACCTGGGAAGAAGTGACAAAGCACCGCACGGCAGACGACCTGTGGCTGGTTTGGCACGGCTACGTCTACGATGTTTCGTCGTTTGCCGCCAACCACCCCGGTGGGCTCAAGGTGCTGCTGGGCGGCGTGGGGCGCGAGATGAGCAAGGCCTTCGAAAAGGCGAAGCACACCGAGCTCACCAAGGTCTTCGCCCTCAACTTTCGCATCGCCAAGATCGATGACGCCGAGCCGCCCCGGCGAATCACGCGCGTATCAGAGGGCGCGACCCAGGGATCGACGTCGGTCACAACGTCTTGAGAAATTCGATGAGATCGGCTCGCTCGTCGCTTTCGAGCTCGGCTCCATAGGTGTGACCCTGGTTGCCGAGACCAGGCACGAGCGAGGGATCGAAGATGCGTGATCCCGACCCTCGGGGACCTGCTTTGACGGATTCAATCCGCCACCCGACCTCGTTCTGATCGAAATCCTGCGGATCGTTGGGGTCAGCGGGGAAGGCGTAGCGCACGACGCGACGGGGAGGGTCGAGCAGTTGCGCGAGGTTGGGCACCGATCCGTTGTGCAGGTAGGGCGCCTGCGCCCAAATGGCGGTGAGCGGCGGCGCCACGTATCCACCGCTCGAGGTGTAGGTCT
>JBBSDY010000452.1:0-4348 GCA_038240245.1 Polyangiales bacterium | reverse complement strand
GCGAATCGCCGTCGAGGAATGGATGTCGAAAAAGGCCGCCCAATTATTGGCAAGTGGATGGGCCGGCGACCGCGCGGTCCTGTTTCAAAAGTCGCCAGGCCCAAGCGCCGGTCCGGATTCTGGAATAACCCTGGCCGTGGCCTGGCACATCCGCTTCGATCGCGGGACCGGTCAGGACATTGACGCAGAGGGTCGGCAGGCCTTCAAGACTTTGGCGGCCGCCTTTCCGACGGCGACCGCTTCGACGCCCAGCTCGGTGTGCGTGGAAAGGGGGTCGCTGGGCCCGCTCGCCATCGTCCGCTCGGGTCGGGACCTCGTCATTGCCGGTGGGCCCTACCGACGCACGGGAAATCGTGTCGCCGCGGACGCAGTTTGTACGCAATCCGTCCGCTGGGCGGCCGATGTAATAGGTAAGAGCAGGCGGTAACGCAAAGCCCCCAACAAGCGAAATCTGAGCAACTCTCCACGGTTGGCGTCGTTTGCCGCCGCTAGCGGCGAAAGTTGGGAACTTTGGTACGTGTGTTGCTTACTAAATCGCGCCCCTACCTACTTAACAGGAAACAAACCCAACCCCGCAGGGGTTGATGATCTGACGCCATGGCCCGACCCACCCACCCGAGACCCAAGCGCCGCGCCGTCGCGGAGTCCGCGTCCTGGCTGGCGCTCGTCGCAGCCACTTCGCTGGGTGTGGCCCACGCCGAGACGGTCCGCGCCGAAATCCGACTCCCGCGCCAGGCCTCGACCTCCGGCGGTCGCTACCGGCTCATCGTGCAGTCTTACGACAGCCTGCGCGCCACCCAAGACATCCCTCTTTCGGTTCGACCCCGCGCGTCCGCGCAGCGCTCGGTAACCCTCGACGACCTCGCCGATGGGATTCGCATCGATCTGATTTCGCTCGGCGAAAAGAACCCCGCCGACCTCGAAAAGAGCGTCGTCGTCGCGTGGGTCGAACCGGGCGAGGCCGATCTCGAGTTCGACGCCCGCCGTGCCCGGCCCACCGCCGGCAGTTTCTACGGCGTGGCGTCCAACGTCACCGACAGCGAGTCCGTCGAAATCCTGCTCAATCGCCGCAACGAGGGTTGATTCTCTTTCAGCTGGCGAGGGGCGCCGTTTTTAGCCGTCGCACACGCGTCTCGAAGTCTCTCCTGTCGTCATCGCTGAGGGCCGCTCCTCCGAAACGGGCGTCGAGATACACGTGGGTCAGATGCAAGACGTCGTCGGCCAGCGGATGGCCGAGTCGCTCGAGCGACTCGGCGTGTCGCAAGGGAGGTGTGCTCACCCCTCGCGGAATCCCCTTTGCGCTCATTGCGGTTTCGAGCAATTCATAGAGAGCGGTAGCCAGCATCCGCTCGCGCGACCGCAGATCTTTCGCCAACCCGCCGCTCCTTTGACGTTTCGATCGACGCTGCCACGCGATGTAAGCAACGGCTCCGGCCCCGCTCACGCCAATCCAGATGGCGACGGGGCGAAGATGCGAGAACAGCGGCGACGCGTGGCGCGAGCCGTAACGCGAGATGGTCTCGAACAAATACACCTGCTGTCTGAGATCGTAGCCCACGACGTATCGGTCCCAGCGCTGACTCGTCGCCTCGACGATGTCACGCACGAACGCGAGCACACCCGAAAGCTCGCTGCGCGGAGCGGCGTCGGAAGGGGGCGTCGGATCGAACGTCTGCCAGCCGCGGTCGGGCAGAAACGCCTCGACCCAGGAATGAGCATCGCCCTGCCTGACCGCATAGTAGCGACCGAAGCGATTGTACGATCCCCCGATGAACCCGGTCACGTTGCGAGATGGGATCTTCAGCTCGCGAAGAAGCACCACCATGGCCGAGGAGTAAAACTCGCAGTGGCCTCGACGAGAAGCGAAGAGGAAATCGTCGAGCGGATCGACGGCGCGTCCCGCGGGTGAATTGAGGTCGTAGCTGAACGAGCGACGCAGGTAGCTCTCGATGGCGCGTGCTTTCTCGAGATTCGACGCGCCGTCCGAAACAATCTGATGAGCCAGCTTTCGCACCCGATCGCTGACGTTGCGGGGCAGCGCCGTGTAGCGATCCTCGTCGGCTCGAGACATCGTTTCCTGAGCGAGCTCCAACTCACTGCCCATGTACACCGCATAGCGAACACCGCGCTCGTCGGAGCCGTTGTAGCGGAGCGCTCCTTCCGATTCCGACCAGATCTCCAGATGTGGATTCAAAACGAGGTCGCCACGCTGGCGCAACTGGATCGCCACCGCGTTGAGCGGAGCGAAGAGCACGGGTGGATCGATGGGCTCGAGATCGATGCGCCAGGCGTGATCCCGAACCGAGCTCGGGACGTGCATGGGGTCCTGGATACGCCGGATCCAGAGAACGCCGCCTTCGTGGGGTGCGAGCTCATGTTGATTGACGCTGCGCGACCAGGTGCGCCCATCGTAGGTATCGAATGCGGCGCCGCGCAGGTGCATGGCCAACCGCGGCGGAGGCGGATCGGGCAAGTCGGGGATCTCCACGCGCAGCGCGATGGTCGGGTCGGTACGCAGCGTTCCGACCTCGCCCAGGTCCACGTGCTCCGAAAAGCCGACCATGCGACCGCCGTGCGGTTTGCTAAGAAGCAAGAACGAGAGACCTACCCTGGGGAACAGAACGAAGAGCCCGGCCGTGAACCAAAAGATGGGAATCGACAGAAGACACGTCGCCACCAAAAAGGCGCGATCGACCACGCGCCGACTTCGCAGGATGCGCGGCACATCGACGGGCAGCCCCGTTCGATCGCGAGCACCCTGCCGGTAGTTTCCCTCGACCTCGCGTCGCAGGTGGCTGAGAACCAGGGCGCCTGGGGCGACGACCAGGAAGCCGAGAAAGCAGATCCCGTAGCCGATGCCGCCGCCGATGACCGTGCCGGCGATCAGGTGCAAGAGCGCCAGCACGATGACTTGTTGGTCATGCGCCGCGCCGCGGCGGGTGGCCAGCCGAATGATCTGGAGCGCGGCCGCAAACTCGACTGCGAGCTCGAGGGTGCTCGCTCCCGTGAAGAGGCGCGCGAACTGGACGACGAGCAGGAGGATGGGTGCAACGGTCGAAAAGCGACGCATCCATTGTTTGCTTTGCCAGGCTTCGGGGACCACGAGCGCGCCGGCGAGCCCAGCCAAGACCGTGCCTCCGATCCAGCGACCCAGCTCGCCGCTCGTGACCAGTGCCAGTATCCCGAGCACGGCGATGGCATCGGTCATCAGCCTGTGAATGAGTCCGAACCTCATGGCTTTGCCCCTGGCCGCACCGACCGAGCCAGCCGTTTGGGTGGAAACGCCGTGGGATTCGAAGAGGCTCCCCTGACAGACCCGACATCCACCGCTTCGAGCAGTGCCAGAAAGCGCAAGATCCGATCGGCACCGACGCTCCGGTCGGCGCGCGCGCGCTCTCCGGCGGTCGTGACGATGGTGACGCCATCGCCTCGTTTCAGGTGGGCGACCGCGCGGGAAGCAATGTCGCGGATGCGACGCTCGAAGTGTATGCCCCACTCGTCGCCGCCCTCGGCGGGCCGGCGAACATCCAGCGAGAGCTCGATGTCGGGTCGCGTTTCTCGCGCGCGCTCGCGCAAGACGAGTTGGTCGAGCAGAGTGCTCTTGCGCCAGTAGATATCGCGCGGGTCGTCCCCTTCGCGCATGGGCCTGAGCCCATACACTTCGTCGCCCGATCCTCGCCCGGAGATGCCGCCGCCGCCGAAGCGACGGCCAGCCTCGTCATTGCGCAGGCGCAGCGGGTCGACTGCGGGATAGATGATGAGCTCGCCGTCACAGGCGACCTCGCGCGATTTTTCGAAGAGGCCAAAGGGAAAGCGTGTCGCAATGCGAAAGCCGATGTGTCGGTCGCGTCCCCGTCGCTGAGGTGAGCGACGATAGGCCGCCACCTGTGCGCTGTTCGGACTGATCTTGAGGAAGAAACAGCGCTTGTCGGCGGGCTGACCGGCGCGCAGGTCCTCGACCTCGATGGCATAGGACGGGACGCGCTTCTTGCGATTGAAGACCTCGATCTCGACGAGGTGCGCGCGCCCCACTTGCGCTCGCGTGGGCAGCCGACGCACCACGTTGAGGTCGCGCAAGGACAGCTCGCTCATGACCCCGGACAGAACGATGAGCGAGAGAAGCATCCCCAACAGCAGGTAGAGGAGGTTGTTTCCGGTATTGATGGCGGCAAAGCCAACACCGAGCGTGATGCCGAGGAAATACTTTCCTTCGCGGGTGAACTTGAGCTTTCGCGGTGGTCGCCAGCGGCGCAAAAGGCGCTGCCATGCATTCTTCGGCTCGGATCGCGTGAGCGAACCGTGATCGGTCGTCCGATGCTGAGGTCGCCCGGTGGCGCGACCAGCCTGG
>JBBSDY010000451.1:0-4348 GCA_038240245.1 Polyangiales bacterium | reverse complement strand
CGCTATATCACCCGTCCCCCGCTGGCCCAAGAGCGTCTCACGCGTCGTGCCGACGGGCGCCTCGAGCTCGAGCTCAAGAAGGTTTGGAGAGACGGCACCCGCGCGCTCGTGCTCGAACCGTTCGACCTGTTGACCCGTCTTGTGGCCGCGGTGCCACCTCCGAGGATGCACCTGTTGCGTTACTTCGGCGTCTTGTCGAGCCACTCTGCTCTCCGCAGAGAAGTTGTCCCTCGACCAGCGAGCGATTCCGCACAGCGTCGCCCGCCCGCCGCGCCGGGCGACCAACTCGAGCTTCCCACGCCCGGCGACGACGACGCCGACGATCACCGACCCGCTCCCCGCAAACGCTGGGCGTGGCTGTTGGCCCACGTTTTTCGGGCCGACTTGGATACTTGCTCTCGCTGCGGTGGACCCATGCGCTGGCTCGAGGCCGCCACCTCGCGCGACGCGATTGCTCGCCTGCTCGCAAAACATGGCCTAGCGCCACGCCCTCCACCGCCCATGCGCCCAATCGTCCCCGCTCAGCTCGAGCTGCCGTTCGCACGCTGACCTCCCGACAAGCAGGGTGCGCGGGTGCTCGTCGACAACAAAGACAAGATCGACGCCCTCCTCAAGGCGTGGAACGATTCGGTGGGATGGATCCCGCAGGGCCTGGACGCAGGCAGGACGGTCATCGCGGGCAATTCAGGGGAAGCAGAGGCAGGTGCGGATGCGAGCGCCGATCTCATGGCCGGAGGCGGCCGCGGAGCGTGCGCATGCGCTGCTGCGGGGCGCACCGCGCGTGACGGCCTTTGGAACGGCGTCTCATTGGCAATGGGCATGCTTCTCGCTCGCATGCGTCGACGAAGAGCGGCTTCTTAGGTGCCCGGTTTGGTGCGAGGGGCAAGCGACATGCGAGGCATCTGACGCTACTCGGGTCACTCGAGCGCGCAGGCCCTCGTCACCGGTGAAACGGAAACACGACGCATCCCCGCCACTCGGTATTGCGCGCCGCTCTCCGATGAGCGTTGCCATCACCGATGGCGGTCTTCGTGCTTGCGATCGTGCCTCGGAGACGGCGCCTCGGAGACGCCATTGGTTGGCGCATCGACGGTCGGAGCCGGTGAGGGCTTCGACCGGCCGAAATAGCTCAGCAGGGCCATGAGCACGCCGAACAGCCCGAAGGCGACCGAGATACCGACTCCGATGAGCCAGCGCCGGCTGTCCCGCGCTTCGGCGATGGAAGAAGGGTCGGGCACACTCGGTAGATAACGCGTACTGCGCCGGAACGCTAGAAGCCGCCCAGAGCGCCGCAGCCGCGCCACGCACGGGACAAGAGCATCGAGCGCTGTTCGCAGGTAGAGCAGGGCGAAAAGATCGCATTCGAGAAGTGGGTTGCTCGGTGAGCGCCGCCCTGGCGGCCGCATAGTCGCGAATGATCCCGCGTTAAGCGAGAGCTCATCGCGCGCAGGCGTGTCGCGATAGATTGGCGGACATGAAACCTCAAGCAACCTTGCCGTGGGAAATTGCTCTCGTAGCAATCGTCGTTTCGATCACTGCCTCCGCCCAGCGGGCTCAACCCACGGCAGCGCCCCCCGACCTTCCTCAGCTGCCCGCACCAGAACCCTCTCCCACTCCCCCGCTTGCACCCCCGCTGATTCCTCCTCTTCCCCCTGTCGCCCCGCCGGTCGCGTCCACGCCCGCACCAACCGCGGTCCAGCCCACCGCAGCTCCGCCTACGCCCGCCGCTCCGCGCGAACCAGAATTCGGCGACGCTGGCGAATACGTCATCTCCGGATTGTTCGCCGTGAGCTTGGGTCATTTGGGGTACAGCTCGTCGAACGCCTCGTCGACGAGCATCATGGTCCAGCCGTCTTTCGACTATTTCGTGAGTGGCAACTTCTCGATGGGCGGCTCCGTTTTTCTTCAGCACAGCGACGTCGTCACTGGCATTGGCGTGGAAACCAACAGCACCGCTTACGGGGCCTACCTCCACCCTCGGTGGAAACACTCCCTTGGGCTCATTGGTCTCTCTGCGATCCGTTGCATCGCTCGGCGTGTGGAGTCAGCACTCGAGCTTTAGCGCGTCGTCCGACCGCGGCGGCGGCTTCGTGGCCAGCTTTGCAGGGGGCGCCGTCCCGGTGGGATCGTCGTCAACCGATGTTACGGAGACGGTCGTCGTCTTCGAGCTCTTTGCGCCCATCTTGATCCATCCGGCGCGTCATTTTTTTTCTCGGACTGGGGCCCGATTTCTACGCCGATCTCTCGCACACCGTCGACAACTCGTCGAACGACCGCACGTTCATCGGCATCTCGAGCATCGTCGGGGGATGGTTCTAGTCGCGGCTCGAAGCGGCTCGACCACGTCTGCATCCTGGCCCGCCGATTTGCCCCGCCCCGCTCGAGTGCAGCACATTGGCGCGAACATCGCGACTGGAAAAACGGCCTCGATGGCAAGCTGTTCGGGGACCACGGCATGCTCGCCGCGAGCGACCCTTCGGTGCCCGACTCGACGCCTCGCCCGACGCTGAACCTGCCGGCCAACTCCGCTTCGGGGGTCATGCTTTACTGACCGCGGTCGCGGTCGCTACAATGACGGCAACCTTGGAGGTTTGCATGAAGGTTGTTGCTTGGTCTGCACTGGCGTTGGCTTTTTGGGCTGCTTCGATGGCGGCCTGCGGCGGCAACAGCTTTACCTCCAAAGACAATGCGAGCGGTGGTGCCTCCGGCGAGGCCGAGGTCCCCGACGCATCGTACGGCAATCCAGGCGCCGGCGGCTCGGGCGGGAGCTCGTCGTTGGGTAGCGGCGGCTCGGTGTCGAACGCCGGATCCAGCGGAGTCGGCGGCGCGATCGCGGTGGATGCCGGCCACGCAAGCGCGGGCGGCTCGATGGGCAGCAGCGATGCGGGCACGGCAGGCGCGGGCGGCAAGGGTGGCAGCGGCGGCGCGGGAGGCGGGGCGGGAGCGAGCGGATCAGGGGGAGCGGGAGGGATCAAGCTCGGATGCGACGGCGGTCTTCATTGCTGCTGCAGCGGCCCGCCGCAGCAGTCCGAACAGGCCATGATTGCTCCGACGTGCTGCGATCTACGCTGTCTCTGCCCGCAATGATCGCGCGACGGTGAGCTCCGCTCGACCGTTATTGTGCCACCTTCAGGGCCAGCACACCGGAGCCCCAGCTACCCGAGTAGACGATGCCGTTCACCGAGTCGACCGCCAGCTCGAAGGGTCCCTGACTGAATTTTTGCGCGTTGAAATCCTTCCAGGTGAGGCCGTCCGTTTCGAGTGATGTGATCATGGACGTCGGGCCGAAGCATTTTGCCGTGTAGAGGGTCTTGCCATCGCCAATGATGCCGTTGTAGCCGCCGCCCGGACCGATCTTGGTCCAGGTGACTCCGTTGTCGGTGCTCCGCTGGTTCTGATCGCCCCCGGTCGCGTAAAGGACGCCGGCCTTGGTGTAGTAGATGGTCCCTCCGCCATGCTGGATGCCAATGTCGCTGACTTTCTTCCAGTTGGCACCGGCGTCGGTGGTGCGGAACAGCCCACTGCCCTGCGTCCCGATCAGCCAGGTGTTGGCATCGCCGAGGCCGAGGTCGGGCTTGAAGAGGAAGTTGATGGCGTTGCCGTTTCCCCAACCCTGGGGCTTGTGCACGATCCAGGTGTCGCCGCCGTCCTTGGTCTCGAGAACGTCGCCTTGACCGAAGGCGTGAAAGGCTACCAGCACGTGCGCGAAATCGGTGGGATCGACGTTCACGTCGTACACGTCGTCGATGTAGCCGGCTTCCTTCGACGCAGCTGCCCAGCCTTTGGAGACGGCCCAGGTGGCTCCGCCGTCGTTCGAAATCCAGAAACCTTCGGTGCCGCCCCGCACGCCGTCTCCCGCGTAGAGATGCTGCGTGTTCTTGGGATCGATTCGAATGCGAATCGGCTCGTCGAGCTTGCCAAGCTTGGTCCAGGTGGCACCTGCATCGATCGTCTTGAATAGGCCGGCCTGCGATGGATCGAATGAGCTCGTCGACAGGTAGATGACGGCGGGGTTGCACGGATCGACCGTGATGCCCTGCGTGAACGCTGCACCGAATGGCCACCCGGGTGGGCTGATGTCCTTCCAGGTTCCGGGCGTGAGGGCGGGAGCGCCTGCCGGCAGCCCGGGACCTTTTGGCGTGGTGCACTTCGATCTCACCGCACCTGCGTCGGTGCCCACCATCGCGGTGCCGCCCGTACCACCGACGTCGCCCTTGCCGCCGCCGCCGCCACCCGTGGCGCCGCCAGCTCCGCCCGTGCCGCTGCCGGTTCCGAGAGGTCCGGTTCCCGCGGAGCCTCCGCTCGAGGTGCCATCACCGTTCGCCGCCGCGCCCGCCGCGCCCGTGCT
>JBBSDY010000450.1:0-4367 GCA_038240245.1 Polyangiales bacterium | reverse complement strand
TCGCCGGTCTGGCGCGGGCGGCCGATCCCGGTGTCGTGACCATCATCAGCTTGACCGAAGAGGTGAGGCCCACCGGCCGTCGTCGCGTCATTAGCGAGGGGCTCGGGACGGGATTCGTCTACGACAAGACGGGTCTGGTGCTCACCAACAACCACGTCGTCGAGGACGCCACCCAGATCAAAGTGAAGTTTACCGACGGGCGCGACGTCGCGGCGAACATCGTGGGCCGCGACAAGCTCGCCGACGTGGCGGTCATCCGGGTCGAAGACAAGAACCTGGCTCCCCTGGCGCTCGGCGATTCCGATGCGCTCGATGTTGGCGACTGGGTGGTTGCGATTGGCAACCCTTTTGGTCTGTCCCACACCGTCTCCGCTGGCATCCTCTCGGCGCGAGGACGCACGCGCGACGACGTGAAGGGTCTCGACGAAAACGGCTACTTCAATTTTCTCCAGACCGATGCGGCCATCAACCAGGGCAACTCGGGCGGCCCGCTTCTGAACCTCAAGGGTGAAGTGGTGGGCATCAACGCTGCCATCCGGGCCAATGCCAACGGGATTGGGTTTGCCATCCCAATCAACATGGTCAAAGAGCTCTTGCCGATCCTCCTTCGCGAGGGAAAAGTCGCGCGCAGCGCCCTCGGCGTCGTGGTCGATCCCGTCAACGAAGCCGAAGCGGCGCGGCTCAAGCGCCCCGATCGCAAGGGAGCCTGG
Organism: Polyangiales bacterium; assembly: GCA_038240245.1. Lineage (GTDB taxonomy): Bacteria > Myxococcota_A > Polyangia > Polyangiales > Polyangiaceae > DASWDH01. Next base: position 3,657 of record JBBSDY010000450.1, on the reverse strand, counting down.
ATCAAGATGGTCCAACCCGGTGGCGGGGCCGATCGCGCGGGGCTCCAGGCCGAGGACATCATCTTGACCTTCGACGGCAAGGTCGTTCCCGATCCCAATCAACTCCGATGGTTGGCGAGTCTGGCGGGCGTCGGAAAGACGGTGACGGTGAGGGTGCAGCGGCTCGACAAGGTGTTCGATGTTCGCGTGACCCTGGGCGCGCTTCCCCCGCTCCCGGACGAGTGATTTCGGGCTGGTTTCGCGTTCCCCGGGGACTTCGCGTAAGCTCCACCCTCGGCCGATGTCCTCCGTACGCTCCGGCTCCGATCCCCTGCTCCTGCCCGAGCCGGCCCTGGCTGGCAGGGGCGAGCACCTCGAGGCGCCGGGCGCCGAGCACGGTACGGCTAAGTCTGCTAGTCGAAACGTGAATAGTCAGACGGCGCGTGCGTCCAACCTTGAAGCCCGACGTGCCGAAGCCGAGGAAGACCGTGCGCTCATTCAATCAGCCCAGACTGGCGATACAGCAGCCTTCCGGCGGCTGGTCGAACGTCATCAGCGCCGGGCGTTCTCCATCGCCCTGGGCATGGTCCGCGACGAGAATGACGCCCGCGATCTCGTGCAAGAAGCCTTCTTGCGCGTCTATCGCGGGCTCGATCGCTTCCAGGGCGGGTCGAGCTTTTTCACCTGGTTTTATCGCATCGTCACCAACCTCGCGATCGACTTCATGCGCAAGCCGGGACGCCGCGAGGCCGAGCACGACGACGGTCGCACCCGCGTCGACGCCAACGAGGCCGAATTCCCGTTCATGGCCAAGATCGACGGCGCCGAGCCACTCGACGCCGTTCACCGGCAGGAGCTCGCATCTCGTCTCCGGGCCGCCCTCGATGCTCTGCCCCCGTATCACCGAGGGGTGGTCCTGATGCGCGAGGTCGAAGGAATGTCGTACGAAGAAATGGCCCAGGCCATGAACGTGTCGAAGGGCACCATCATGAGCCGACTTTTTCACGCCCGGCAGAAGCTCCAGAAGGCGCTCGCTGACTGCTACCTCGAGGAGTCGGGCGGAGTGCCCCCCCACGGGGCAGGGGGCGACGAGCCATGAGCCAACGTCCGCCCGCAGCCGCGCAGGTGGTCACCGACCAGGAGCTCATGCTCTGGGTCGATGGCGAGCTCGACGGGCGTCGCTCCGCCGAGGTGGCCTTGCACGTCCAGGGCGATCCGCGCGCACGGTCCATCGTCGCCGCGCTGCGCCTGAGCGCCGGCCTGATCGAATCGGACGCGTTGCGTCATGCGGGATCGAGCGGAGCCGACCGCATCGCGGGATCCGTGATGGACAGCATCGAGGCCGAGGCTGCGCTCGGCGTCCGCGGCCGCACCAAGCGAGCCCCGGTCTGGCCCCGGCGTGCGGCGAGCGTCGCGGGCGTGGCCCTCGCCATGGCGGCCGCCTGGGCGATGTTCTTCCGGGGCTCGACCCCTGGCTCGCCGGTCGCCCACATCGCGTCTTCCGCCCCCTCAGGGCTCATCGCCGGCGCCGACGTCGATGGCGACTCGAAAACGGCCTCCATCGAGGTGGTCGATTTCGGTGCACGGCCCGGCACGATCTTCTATGTACCTTCGGAGGGAGAGAGTGCGATGGCCGTCGTTTGGTTGACCGACGATGACAGCAGCCCCACCAGCGGAGACCCGCAATGAAGCCGTCTACGACCTCGATGGGAGCCGCGTGCGTGGCAGCCCTCGTACTCTTGGCATCGGCACCGGGGGTGCAGGCCGCTCCGGTCAGTGTTCCCACTGGCGTGGGCGACCAGCCGGCGCCGCCCGCTGCTCCCGTGCAAGCCGAGGTGACGGTCATCCACGCCACCAACGATCCCGACGGCGGCATCGACCCGCGCATCGGCAAGGTGCCGAATCTCGGCAACTACAAAAGCTACAAGCTCTTGTCGCGCAGCAGCGTGGCCATCAAGATGGGATCGCCCACCACCACGACGCTCCCCAACCAGCGCACCTTGCAGCTCAGCCTCAAAGACGTCAAAGGCAACCAGTTCATCATCGACACGAGCATCAACCAACCGGGCGGCACCGCTTTCTTGCCGCTGCTCGAGGTCCGAGCTGCCGTCGACGTCCCCGTGTTCATCGCCGGCCAGACGTACCAAAACGGCATGCTCATCATCGGCATCAAAATTCTGCCGCACTAGACTACGGCGCGATCGGCAGCTCGAGGGTGAACGTGGTGCCGTGGTCGACGGTGCTGTCGACGGCGATGGCGCCGCCGTGCAAAAGAACGATGTTGCGCACGATGGAAAGGCCGAGCCCCGTGCCGCGGCCGTCGGTCTTGGTCGTGAAGAACGGATCGAAAATGCGCTTCAAACCGGCGGGCTCGATGCCGTGGCCGGTGTCGCAGACGCTTACCTTGACTGCGCGGCGTTGCATGTTGAGCTCGGTGCGGACGGCCAGTGTGCCGCCCAAAGGCTCCATGGCGTGACAGGCGTTGATGATCAGATTGACGAACACCTGCGTCAGCTGATCGCGCACACCGAGGACCGGCCGAACGTCGGGGGCGAAGTGTCGCTCGACGCGAATGCTCGCCGGCCCGATGACGTGCTCGCAAAAGACGAACGCCTGATCGACCACGGCGTGGATGGCCACGGGGGACGGGGGCTCAATGGAAGGGCGAGCGTAGGCAATGAGATCGCGCGAAAAGCGCAGGATTCGACCGGCCGCTTCGCCGATGCGACGAAGGCGCTCGATGTCGCCGGGATCGCCGTGATCGCGCTCGGACTTGGCCCGCAGGTAGTCGGAGTAGCCGACGATCGACGTCAGGGGATTGTTGAGCTCGTGGACCACACCGGCGGCGATCTGGCCGAGGCTGGCCAGTTTTTCGGACTGGATGATCTGCCCTCTTAGCTCGAGCGACTCGCGACCTTTGGCGGTGACCAGGCGAGTGGTGCGCAGCGAACTTGCCAGGACCGCGGCGACTCGCTTCATGAAGAAATGAACCGGGGTGCCATCGCGCATCGATGCCTGATCGTCGCTGGCAATGTGCAGACGTATCCCCGCGTGCTCGCCCCGCAGCTCGAGAACACGCTCGTGGTCGAGCTCGGGAAAGATTCGATCAGGGTGAGGAGGGATCCCGACCTGGGAGCCCTCGCGCGCGGTGCGGATGATGCGCCCGCCCTGCGTGTTGTCGTCGTCGCTGAGGAGCAGACCGAAGGCGTGGCTCGGCAAAATGCCGCCCACGGCCTCGACCAACGCGCTGGACACCGCGTCGGGACCTTCTTCGATCGGCAGATCGCAAGAGACCGCCAGAAGGCGCGCCAACCACGCGGCCGGGATCTCACCGCCGACGGGCCGCGATTTGGTCTTGGTTTCTGTCTCGAAGCTCGTGACGAACGAGCTGGTGCGCGGCTGCGGCCCCGACGAGGGACCGTGCGACGTTCCGGGGGACGAGCTGCGTACGCGGCGCTTCATGACCGCCTCGGGGGCTCGACGGGGCCGGCGGGCTGCGTTTCTTCGCTCGCCTTGTCCAGATCGAGGATCTTCGCGGCGCCGACGTAGCTCTTGGTTTCGTATTTCGTAATCTTGCCGATCTTGCGGACGATCTCGGCCATTCGCTCGGCTTCGTTGACGATGACGTGGGCTGCCGAATACGCTGGCGTGTCGCGATCGAGGCGCCGCTTGAGAAGC
>JBBSDY010000449.1:0-4374 GCA_038240245.1 Polyangiales bacterium | reverse complement strand
CTGGTCTGGCACTGCGTGTCTGCCCGCCGACACCAGGCCGCCCCCGGCCACCGTCATGCTCGATGTCTCCGCCAACGACGCCAGCCAGAAAGGCGTCACCACCGTCGACGGCTGGTCGATCGCCGTCGATCGATTCTACGTCGGAATTGGCGAGGGCTCGGTGGGCGACGCGTGCATCAGCTATTCCGACGCCGGTTACAGCCGTCTTCTCGATGGCAAGCGATCGAACGATCAGAAACTGTCGCTTCTTTTTGGCCTTGGACAATGTGGAATTGATTTCCGAATCTCGCCGCCGGCCAGCGATACCCTGCTCGGGGCAGGTGTAACGGACGCCGATGCGCTCACGTTGGGAGCGAAAGGCGTCGATACTTACGTCACGACGCCCGCCGGGGTGTCGGTCGATCTCGTGGCAACAGCCACCCGAGGTGCGAGCGCCCTGCATCTGCACTGGTCGTTTCGGCAGAGGCTTCGCTACCAGAACTGCCAGACGCCCGTCGATGGCAAACCGACCACGCCGCTCGACTTTCCCAGCAACGCGAGCCTCACCTACCACATCGCTCTTCGGCCCGACGCCCTTCTGCGCGACGACAAGACCGTCGATGCAGCCCTTCGCTTCGACGCCATTGCGTCGGCCGACACCATGTTCGGAGATGCCGATGGGAACATCACGCTCGACGAGCTGGGCAAGGTCTCGCTCGACGTGGCCCGCCATGCCGGACGCTATGGCCTGCCCGATCCCGACCCCACGATCATGAATCCCACGGCCATCCAGTCGCTCGAAGACTACGTCTACCTCGTGCTTATGCCGATGATCCCTCAGTTTCGCGAGCCCATCTCGTGTGACCCGCCGAGGCCAGGCCACCATTTCGATTGACGTCGTCAGCCATCGGTTTTCGCGCCGTCCGATGATGACTCGGCACGCAAGACGGTGCTCTCCCCGGGCAAGACCCGCGGGTACACCCATCCCGTGACGGCACTCACCCATGCGGCCGCGGCCAACAAGCCGCCGAGAACGTCGGACGGATGGTGCGCGCCCAAATAGATGCGCGACAGCCCGACGCCCACGATGAGCGCACCCCCGAATAGCGTTGCTGCCCATCGCATCGCACGGGGAGTGCGAATGACGGAAAGAACGACGAGCAGGCTCGCCACCACCGCTGTCGTCCCCATCGTGTGACCACTCGGGAAAGACGAAGAAGAAAGACTGGGAAGGAGAAACACGAGATCCTCGCCCGGACGCGGGCGATGGAAGATGGCCTTGAGGAGCATGTTGAGCAGCAAGGCCCCCCCCGCACCCAGGACCAAATAGCGCCCCTCGCGTGGGCGCCCTGCGGCGAAAAGTACGGCAAACGCGACCACGGTGAAGATGCTCATCGGCAGCACGTCTCCACCTCGCGTCAGGGCCACCATGATCCCGTCGACGTGGCCGCGAAGTCCGTCGATGGCGCGTTCGATGGCGTGGTCGAAGGCATCGACCTCGCCCTCTCGCATCTCGCTGGCCAGGCGCGCAAAAAAGATGGCCGAGCCGATGGACAGCGGCAGGCTCCAGCGATGTCGATGCCAAAGTCTTCGGAGAAGGTTCAATTCTTGGCGGGTGCCAGAGGGAAGATCAGGAGGCTGGCGGTGCCGGAGTCTGCCAGGTACGCATTGCCCTGCGCATCTGCAACGGCGTTTCTGGCTCCCTCGCGGGTGGCGGGGGTGGCGACGACGGAAAACCGTCCCTGGTCATCGACCCTGGCAACCGTCAGCCGGGCGGCTCGACCGGCGGCGGCGTAGAGCAGTCCTTTTTCGGCCAGGTAATCGATGTTGTCGACGCCCGCACCCGTGTCGAGCCTGCCGAGCAGCGCACCGCCGTGTCCCGCGTCGAGGATCTGGACGTGATCCGTGCAGGCCACGAAGACGAAGTCGCGCACCGCATCGACGGCGAGACCGCGCGGACCTGCTTCGCCGCACCCGGGCTTCCAGATCGACTCCACCCGATGCGTCTTCAGATTGACGACCACCGTGCGATCGGTGTCCTCGAGGTTCGTGAAGAACCGACCGCGCGTCTCGTCCAGGCCATACCCTTCGCTTTCGCCCTCGAGCTTCACGACGAGCTTGGGCCTTAGCAAGCGCGGGTCGGAAGCGTCGAGCACGGTGAGCGAATGATCGCGCGGGGTCGTCACCCAAACCTCCTTGGTCGATGCGACATATTCGACCCCGTCCGTCGCCTGCGGAAGGGCGATGCACTGCCCGAGCTGGAGAGACCTCGTATCGACCGCACAAACCTCGCTCGTGGCGCGGTTGCCGACATAGGCAATCCCTTCTCCTATCGAGACGGCGCTGGGGCCCATGATTCGCTTCTTACCTCGAACCTCGCGCTCGACGCTCTTGAAGCCGTCGACCCGATCGAACTTGGCGGTGGCGATGTCGAGCACGTCGACGCTGCCCGTGTTGCCGACGGGCACCCAGATGCGATTGCTGCCCGGCTCGTAGGCGATGTAATCGAGCGATGCCGGGCCGATCACGCCGGGCAAGGCGATCGGCGTCGCGCCTGGCTCATGGGGCGCAAGCGCCGAGGAAGCCGGGGGAATTGACGGCGCCGGCTGCGCAGGCTTGGTGCACGCCGTCAGCAACAGCGTCGTCAATGCCAAGCGTGTGGGCAACGTCACGTCACGTCCCTAGCGCATCCAGCCCACGCGGACCATGGGGATTTAAGTACAGCCTCTCGCGGAAGGCCGTGGCGGGGTACAGTCACGCCATGAGAGCGACTTTCCACGTCCTCGCTGCCTCCCTTCTGACCATCACCACAACGGCCAGTGCGCTCGCAGGGGATGCGTTTCATCTCGGATATGCAGAGGCCCTGGCCCTCGCGCGTGGTCGTGCGCCCGCCATCTTGATCGCCCGTGGGCGCGAAGGGATAGCTGGCGCCGACGCTCGCGCCGTCGCCATTTATCCGAATCCATCGGTCAGCGCGGGAACTTCCACGCAGACCGCCAAGCTCTCCGTGGGAGCGACGTTGCCGCTCGTCATTCTCGGACAAATCGGGGCGGCCAGCCGGGCCGGGCGCGCGGATCTGGCGACGGTTCAGGCGGACACCCTGGTGACGGTGAACGACGTACGTGCAGGAACGGCGCACGCCTTCGTCGTCCTCTGGCTCGCGCAGCGGACGTCCGAGGCACGCACCGATGCAGCGAGCGTCACCCAGCGTTTGGAAGAGGCGGTTCGAGGCCGCGTCGAGGTGGGATCCGCTCCCGAGCTCGAAGTGCTTCGCGCCCGCGCCGAGCGCCTTCGCGCCGATGCAGATGCCAGGGCAGCCGCCGATCTGGTCGGCGCAGCGGCGGCCGATCTGGGTCGATGGATCGGATCGACAACCACCGCCCTGCGCGTCGACGGCGATCCCACCACGCCGGACGAGCCGCCATCGTTCTCCGATCTCGCTGCTCGGGTGCCCAATGGCCCGTCGGTTCGCCGCGAGGAGCTCGACGCTCGCGCTGCGGAGGCGCGGGCTGATCGCGAGCGGGCCCTCGTGCGCCCTGGGCTCGTTCTCGACCTTGCGGCAGACATTGGCGATCCCACACTGCCGGCCACCAACTACCGGGGGCAACTGGGAATCGAAGTGCCGCTCTTCAACCAACGGGGACCGCTGATCGACCGCGAGATACGCTCGGCGGCGGTAGCGCGCCTTCGCGCTCGCGGCGAAGCCACGACCCTCCTCAGCGATCTGACGGTCGCTTACGAGACCTTCGTTGCGCTCACCCGTCGCTTGAAGGCGCTCGATACCGGCGTGGTACCGGCCGCGGAGGCAGCCGCTCGAGCCACCGAAGAGTCGTACGCGCTCGGAAGAGCGACACTGGTGACCGTTTTGGATTCTGAGCGCGCGAGGATTGACGCGCGCTTGAGTCTCCTCGAAACGAAGGCCGCGCGGGCCAACGCGTGGATCGACGCCGAGCGCGCCGCCGGGCAGCCATGAGACGCGGACTCATCCTCTTGATGCTGTGCGCCTCCGGCTGCCATCGCGAGCCTGCTTCGAGCAGCGATCCGATCGTCAAGGTCAAGTGTGTGGCCCCTCACTCCGAGCCCGTCGATGAGGTGCTCGACGTTCCCGGCCGCATCGAGCCCCCTCCGGGCGGCGATCTCCCGGTCGCCTCCCAGGTAGCGGGCCGGCTGCTCGAAGTTTCGGTGCATGAAGGGCAACACTTGTCGACGGGAGACGTCGTGGCAAGCGTCGACGACGTTGCTTCACGCGATGCGGTCCGTCAGTCAGAAGCCACGCTCGCGCAGTCTCGCGCGGCCGAGTCCAATGCCACGGCCACGCTCGAGCGCGTCAAAGCACTCGTGGCGCGCGGCATCGCCGCCCGGCAGGAGCTCGACGACGCCGAAGCGCACGCCGAG
>JBBSDY010000448.1:0-4385 GCA_038240245.1 Polyangiales bacterium | reverse complement strand
GGTAGGCCATGTCGGGATCGACGAGCACGCCGCACGATCGGGAGACGGATGCCTCGGTGATTTGCTTCTGTAGCTCGTCGACGCCCGTCAGGTGCCGATCGAGACGCTGCTGATCTTCGACACCCAGGCGTGCGCGCAAGGTCTTGGCATCGGCGGCGATGGCATCGAGGACCTTTTGACGTCGGCCCAGCGACGGATCGGGGCCCTTGGTGTTGCCCGAGAACTGCATGAGCTTCTTGAAGAGCGCGACGGGGTTGTACTCGGGCGGATTGGGAGCGTTGGGCCCGTTGAACGAGATGTTGAAGTCGAGCGCGCCAGCTCCCGTCGTGTTGGAGATGCCCACGTGAATGCCGGTGGGAAATACCGTGCCCTTGCCGATCATGGGAGCAATGAGCTGGTCGACGGAAGGAAGCTGAACGTCGCCGTCCTTCACCGCTTGCGCGCCGGTCAGGGCGCCGGCGGGCATGGTCTTGTGGGCGTAGATGTTGGGCAGCTTGAGCGTGAGACCGCTGACCACCGTGAGCCAGCTCTTCACGTCTTGCAGCGGGGCGAGCTGATCGCTGAGAGCCCACGCGGTGCCCGCGCCTGTCTTGGCGGGAACCCACCGTTCGGGGATGATTCCGTTTCCGAAGAACCACGTGCCGAAGCGCCGCGTCATGGGCTGCCCGGCCGCATAGGCAGTCCCGTTGTCATTGAGCATCCCCACGAGGCGAGGCAAGGGGACGGCAACGCTGATCCCGCCGGCGAGAATGCCGCGCAGAACCGTTCGTCGAGGAAGAGCGTTGCGACCGTGACGTGCCATTATGGATTTCCTGCCGGTTGTGCGGGCTCGACGAAGCGAAAAGCGTCGCTGGCCATCAAGTCGACGAGCAGCGCATCCGCGTGATTTCCGGCGGCGGCGAACTGTTGCGCCAGACCCGCCAGCTGAGCGTCATCGGCGTTGACGGGCGAGCGACCCTGGGCGTTCGTGTAGAGCTTGCGAACGAAGCACGATCCGGCCTGGTCGTGCTGATGCAACCTGGCGCCGAGCTCGGCGGCGTTCTGAAACTTGGCTCCGTCGAGATCGCCGCTCGCATCGATGGGATGGCCGTGATCGGTGTCGCGGTACATGCCCACGCTGTCGAAGTTCTCGAGCCCGAGACCGATGGGATCCATCAGCCCGTGGCAGGCCGCGCAGGCGGCGCTTTGCCGGTGGGAGGTGAGACGGTCTCGCAGCGGCGCGTTGGGATCGGATGTCGAGTCGAGGTTGACGTTTACCCCCGGCGGAGGCGGAGGAACGGTCTTGCAGAGGAGCATCGTGGCCACGAACTTGCCCCGCTGCGTGGGCGACGTCCGCTGCGGCAGGGCGTAGGCCGACAGAAGAGCACCGCTACCCAGAAGCCCCAAGCGCGGCGATCCATCGGGAAACTGCACCGGTCGGAATCCGTCGGTCGCCGCCTCGGGCAGCCCGTAGTAGCGAGCCAGCTCGTTGTTCACGAACGTGCTCTTGCCATCGTAGAGAGAGAGAAAGTCTCCCTTGGTCGAAAAGACCATGTCGTCGAGACGCTGGCGCAGCTCTTCGATCATGTCATCGCGTAAGGTGGTGCTCCACGCGGGAAAGATGGTGGCGTCTTTGAAGACGGTCTGCAGCCGATCGGTTCCATACAGATCTTCGAAGAAGGCCGACATGGCCTGGTGGGCCTGCGTGGTCTTGAGCATGCGCACCGCTTGCGCGCGCACCGTGTCGGCCGAGGCAAGGCCGTCGTTGTTGGCGGCGTCGAGCAGCACATCGTCGGGCGCGGTGTTCCAAAGCGTGGCGGCGAGGCGCGACGACATCTCGTAGCTCGTGTACTTGAGGCGACCGCCATCGGTGGCGCTGGGAGCGCCGAGCTCGACCCTGTAGAGAAAGCTGGGCGACTGGAGAATGGCCCACACGGCGTACCGAAGACCCACAAGCACGCTGCCCGCTTCGTCGCCGATCGACTTGGCGAGTCCAACGAACCGTGCGCTTTCCGCGTCGTCGAGCGGACGTCGGAAGGCGCGCCGGCCGAACGCGCCGAGAGCCTTGGTCGCGCACGCGGTGTCGGCGGTGGTCTGCGGGATGCACGAAAGAACCTTGGCCGCCTTGTTCGCATCGGCGAAGACGTAGTCGGTCGCCGAGCCAAGCGCACCTTCGTATTGCGCAACTCCGGCGGGCGATATCGACACCATGGACGCGCCGACGGAATAGAAACCATCGCTCTCGCTGTCTTGCTCGACGGCCGACAGCGGCGCGTCGCTGCCCAGGAGATCGTGAACGCTGTTGGCGAAGGCCGACGCCGTCAGCTTGTGAAGGTGCGCGGTGGGTTGGACGAGAGGCCCATCGCTCGTGTGCGCCGGATCCGACGGATCGGTTCCCGGCATACCTGCTGTAGGGCCTGTGCCTTCACTGCCCCCTGCTTCGCCGATCTTGCCATTGCACCCAGCCCCCAGCAGGCATGTCAAACCCAGCAAAGCTGCGGTCGCGTGGAGGGAGAGTCGGATGATCACGGAATTGTCGTGCCCTGACGGATTTGGCGATCTCGAGATGCAGAAGCTCTCCTTCCATGGTGTCAGAGCCGGCCAATAACGGCTCACGCCCGCCGCGGGTCCCCACCCGAGCTTACATTGGCGCCCCCAGCTCACGGATCTTGACATCCGGCGAAAGGCTACCATCAATAGCCTTAAAGGCTACGACAATAAGCCTTCGAAAGGAAGACATGGCCCCCCTGCATTTTCCCCTGTCACTCGGAGGCTAGCGATGCCCGCCGTTGCCAAGACGTCGGACGATGACATCGTTCGTGCCGCGCGCAGGATCGTCGAGCGTGATGGCACGGTGGGTCTCTCCATGCAGTCCGTGGCCAACGAGGTCGGCGTTCGCGCGCCGTCGCTCTACAAGCGATTCACCGATCGCGCCGCGCTCCTCGGCGCTGTCGAGGCGAGCGCCCTCGCCTCGACAGACGCGCACTCGGACGCGCCGCGAAGACAGGCAAGCCTGCGCTCGATCTCCAGGAGATGGGCCGTGCCTACCGGCATTTCGCCAAGGGCCACCCTCGCCTGTACGAGATGATCTTCAGCCGATCGGCACCGCGCGGCGCCGACGCCGATCACGCCAGGGCCGCGGCGGCCCAGCCCGTCGTCGACTGCGTCGCCCAGCTCGTCGGCGAAAAACGGGCGCTCTCTTCGGCACGGGTGCTCACGGCGTTCGTGCACGGTTTCGTGTCCATGGAGAACGCGGGCGCCTTTCGCCTGGGAGAAGGCGTCGACGACGCCTTCGAGCTCGGGCTCTCGATGCTTCTGGGGAGTCTCGGCGGCGGCTCGCGGGCATCGCCCGGTCGAGCGCCGTAGAAATGCGGCCTCGGCGCTAACGCACGACGATCTCGATTCCCAAGGTGCCAAGCACGAGCGGCCTTCCCCACGCGCTGGCCCTTCTATCGGCGAAGTAGACCACCGGCTCGGGCGCCGATGCGGCCGCAAGCACGGCAGCCGAAATTCGCCATGCCCTCGCGAGAGAGAAGGCGCTGCCCAGGCGCAGGTACGGCGCTGCCGTGAGGTTCACTTGCGAGTAGCCGACGAAGCCGGTGGAAGGAACCCCACGGGTGTACAGAAGAACGCCCGCGACCCCGGCTCCGAGAAAAGGTGTCCACGGGCCGGGCGCGATCGGCTGCCAGGTCACCCCGCCGCCGAGGGCTCCGAACGTGACCTGGGCCATGCCCTCGGCTCCGGTGACGCGCGATGACATGAGCGGAGCCACGCCGAGCACGTGAATTCCCCAGTGGGTTGCAACCATCCATTCGACTTGGCCCACCGCGTGGAGCGATGCTCCGAATCCACCCGAGCCGGTGGCCGCTCCGAGACCCAATTCGAAACCGAATGGCGTACGACGCGGCAGAGAAGGCGGCGCCACCACCGACTCACGTGGCTCGGGCGGACGAGGTGGCGGCTCGGGCTCGGGTGGCGGAACCGGAGGAGGCACGAGCGCTTGCAGATCGATGAGGCTCACCCGAAGGGCCTCGACCGAGCGCAGCGCCGCCACGGCGGGATCTTTGCCGGCCACGACGTGGCGAAGAACCATCTCGTGGGTGCGAACATTCACGATGGATAGGTCGATGGCCGCGTCGCCGATCGCGACGCGCACGGCGGCGACGGCATCCGACGACTGGGCGATCGATTCCATCTGTTGCGACGATCGCGCGTTCTCTTCGTCGGACGCGGTGATCACGTCGAAGCCGAGGGAGTGAAGCTCGGCGGCGACGCGCCGAACGAGCGAGTCGGCCGGATCCCTGGCGAAGAGCACCACGCGTGGTGGCGCACGGCTGCTGGTGGGCGAAGCTTGACCAGCGGCGGGAGGGGCCGAAAAAAAGAGCGCTGCGATCAGCGCGGCCGCC
>JBBSDY010000447.1:0-4387 GCA_038240245.1 Polyangiales bacterium | reverse complement strand
GGGCGCACGGCGCAGTCCATGCGCACCATCCTCACTGCAGCGTCGACCAAGCTAGGCCGCCGCTCGCACCTCGACATCGTCGACTGACGCTCCTGTCGTCGATGTCGCAGGCTCGGTGGGTGGGTCTGGCAGAAATCACGCGACCACACGGTGTGCGGGGTGAGGTTCGCGTTCGCCTGTACAATAGCGATTCGGAGCTACTCCCGTTGCAGGGCGAGGTCCTGCTCCGTCCGGCCTCGGGCGACGAGAGGTCGGCACGCGTCGATTCCATGCGCGGCGCTGACGCGGGGCATCTCATCGCGAAGTTTCGGGGGGTGGACGATCGTAACCAGGCTGACCTCTTGCGCAACGCCGAGGTGTGCGTGCCGCGCGAAGCGTTTCCCTTGCTCGAAGACGGAGAGTTCTACGTTTGCGACGTGATTGGCGCGCGGGTCGTCGGTCCTCGAGGCGAGCTCGGGCACGTCCTCGAGCTGGTGAGCTATCCGACGGCGGACGTCCTCGTGGTCAAAACCGCATTGCCCGAGGCTGCTACGGTCGAGCTTCCACTCATCGACGATTTCATCGAGCAGGTCGACGCCGAGCATCACGAGGTTCGGGTGAATGCCGCAGCGGCCCAGTTTCTGCGACAAGGTGACTAGGACGTCAAGAGCATGCTGATCGACATCGTCTCGCTATTCCCCGAGCTTTTCGGCCCCTTTCTAACGACGAGCCTGGTCGGCAGAGCGGTGAGCGGCGCGATCCTCAAGGTCCGAACCAAGAGCCCCCGCGACTTCGGCGTTGGCCGTCATCTCAAAGTCGACGACACGCCCTACGGTGGGGGCTCGGGCATGGTCATGAGGGTCGACTGCCTGGTGGCGTGCATGGAGTCGCTCGATGAAGATCGCGAGGGCGGCGTGCGTGCGCATCGTGTGCTCCTGACGCCCCAAGGCCGACCTCTTTCGCAGTCGCTCTTGCGCGAGATGTCCGCGCGCCCCGCGATCACCCTGGTTTGCGGACGGTACGAGGGCTTCGACGATCGCGTGCGCTCCTTCGTCGATCAGGAAATATCGCTGGGCGATTTCGTGCTCACCGGGGGCGAGGTGGCGGCCATGGCCGTCATCGAGGGAACCGCGCGCCTTTTGCCCGGTGTGCTGGGCAACGAGGCGAGCACGGCCGAGGAGTCGCACAGCCCCGAGAGCGGCGGGTTGCTCGAGTACCCGCACTACACCCGACCGCCCGAGTTTCGCGGGATGCACGTGCCCGACGTGCTACTCGGTGGAAACCACGCCGAGATCGAGCGCTACCGAAACGAGCAGGCGATCGAGCGCACGCGGATCCGACGCCCCGATCTGCTCGTTTTTTCGCAGGCGGTGAGGCCCGGCGCCGCCAAGGCGCCGTCAGGCCATCGCAATGGCAGCGGCCAATGAGCCGGGTTTCCATTGCGCTGGTTCACCACCCGGTGCTCGATCGCCAGGGAGCGATCATCACGACCGCGATCACCAACCTCGATTTGCACGATCTCGCGCGTAGCGCGCGCACGCACGGAGTGGCCTCGGTCTTCGTCGTGCATCCCGTCTCGGCGCAGCGCGAGCTCGCGTTGCGGATCAAGGACCACTGGGTCAACGGCTCCGGCGCGCGGCGGATCCCCACGCGTGAGACCGCGATGGCGCTTCTGACGGTGGTGGCCTCGATCGACGAGGTCTACGCGGCTCTCGGGGGACGCGAGTCCACCGATGTCTACGTGACGAGCGCGAAGAGCGAAGAGCGCAGCACGTCGACCTATACCGCGGCACGGGCTCGCATGGCGGACGCCGATCGCAGCTCGCTCGTGCTGTTCGGAACGGGGTGGGGGCTTGCGCCGGCGATTCTCGATCAAGCCGACGTGTTTCTCGCGCCGCTCAAGGGGGCGAGCCCCGATGGATACAATCACCTCAGCGTTCGCGCCGCGTGCGCCATCGTGCTCGATCGGCTGCTAGCTGCCCGGGAGTAGCAGCATGGCAAGCTCAGGCGAGGGGCGGCCGTCGTCACCGGTTTCGACGAGGGGGGGCACCACCACCAGGCCGCCCGCCTTGGCGCGCGTCAGCTCGACCAGAGCGATTCGGGCGGGACGTCCGGCGCGCCCGTGCACGAAGCGAACACGCTTGGGCTCGAGCCCCGTTTGGCGTGCCTGGGTCGTTACTTCGAGCAATGCATGCGCCGGGTAGCAGAGGCAAACCCGGCCGCGGCGTCCGAGGGCATCGGCTGCCGCGCGTAGGAAGGGAAGAAGATCACCGTGGCGCGCCAATCGTCGCGCCGACGTGCGCGTCTCGGCGCGGGCGCGCGCGTCGCGATGAGGGGCAACATAAGGCGGGTTGGCCACCACGAGATCGGCGGCGTGGATGAGCTTGGGAGCGATCGTCGCCAGCGTTCGGTCGAGATCTCCGATATGCACGCTGCCGCGGGTCGCCAAACGATTGGCCTCCAGGTTGCGTAGGCAGAGCGCGGCCATCACTGGATCGCGTTCGACGAAGGCCACGCGCTCGGCCGTCCCTCGGTAAAGCAAGCTGAGCCCGACGGCGCCCGCGCCCGCCCCGAGATCGACGACGAGTCGCGAAACGCGATTCACTCGCGCGGCAAACGCGGCAAGCAGGATGGCGTCGACGTTGGCCCGGTAACCGCGCCCGGGCGCAGGTTGAAAGAACTTGATGCGCCCGCCGAAGAGCGCATCCTCGCTGGTATCAAGCTCGCCGGTTGCCGCCGCGCGACGCCTGGCCACCGCTCACCCCTGAGGTGCGGGTTGGCTGGGCCGGCTCGCTGCAGCGACTTCACCGAGTTCCGGCGTCACCTTGACGACGATCGGCTCCTTCTGGGCGTGTTTCGACTTGGGCCAATAGGCAAATAGGAGCGACACGGCGAAGACGCAAAACACCACCGACTGAAACCAGTAGCGCCAGTCATAATAAAACGAGAAGTAGTTGTTGCGCGCCACGAGCTGGCTGATCCCCGCCACGGCAAGAACCCACTGCTCGACACCCTTTCGCAGCTTCGACAGGAACGCGGCGAGGATGAACATCGTGTAGTAGTAACAAGTGACCTCGACGATGCAGACGAGGATCGCCAGCGACAGGGCCTGAGCGATCCACAAGGACTTGATTCGCCGCACGACGTACACGAAGGCGATGAGCAGGGCCGCGACCATGACCAGGTGGAGCGGCCGAAAGGCGTGCAGCTGCCCGCGGCGCAGGCGCTTCCACTCGGCGAACGGATCGATCTGCTTTTCGTCGCGCACGTACTCCATCCCGCCCTCTCGGCTCTGGGACAGAATCGTCTCGAGCCCCATGTTGTTGGTGAGCGGCGTTTGGTTGTGCACCTGGATGTGGTGATAAAATTCTGGATAGGCGCGCGCCCCGGCGACACCGATGCTGATCGACACCAGCACGATCGTGGCGGCGAGCCCGCCCAGCATCACGCGCAGGTGGGACGGCGCCATGCGCTTGTGCTTGATGAGGTAGGTGGCGGCTACGACGACCCAGCCGATGAGCAGAATGCCGGGAAAGACCCGGAGCAACGTGGAGTACGCAAAGGCCGCCCCGGCAAACGCAAAATATCGCTTGCGGATGAGGCAAGACGACAGCACGAGCCAAAAGATCCAATCGTGGCGCATGAAGGCGCCGCCCGTCCAAAAGTACTCGGCCGGTAGCTGGCAGCCCCAAAAGATCGCCGCCACGCTGAAGACGCGCCACCCGAAGGCCCAATAGATCGCCCAGAAGAGGCCGGCAAAGAACGCCAGATCGAAGCACGCCAGGGTCTTGATGTAGCCGTCGTCGGCGGGGTGAAGAGACGACCAGAAGTGCCCCATGACCGTCCAGACCGGCGGCGGGTTGTAGCCGTGGTCCTTCTGCATGTCGTTCCAGTACTGAAGACCCGACTGCGTCCGAAAGAATTTGACGTCGTTCTTGAATGACTCCCATCGCTCGGTGGTGAAGCGATCGCGGCAGAGCTCGGGGTGGTCGAGGGCGACTTGCGCCGGAGCCAGAACGTCGATGGATAGATCGCGTAGCTTGCGGGCGCGCACCTCGTTGATCTGTCCCGAGTCGGCCTGGGCGACGGCGGCGCAGTTGTAGAGCCTCTCGTAGCCGAGCTCGCGGTCGTACTTCGAGCCGAGGTAGTAGTGAAAGAACTCCCAGCGGTGGTAGTAGTTGACGTATCCGAGATCGCCGTAGCGAAAATACGCGCCGATCGACATGACCGCGAGAAAGAGCGCGATCCCTTTGACCCAGTGCCTGCGGGGCGCCTTTTTCTCGGCGATGAGCTGAACTTCGTAGACCGAGAGGCCCGCCGCGGTTAGCGCGATCATCGCCTTGATCCAGCTGAGCGACTTCTCGACCATGGATCCCACGTTGACGTGGAGGAACTGCCCTACGAAGCT
>JBBSDY010000446.1:0-4389 GCA_038240245.1 Polyangiales bacterium | reverse complement strand
GAGGCCGGCAAGGACCTCGACCGGGGTGCCGAGGGCGCGAAAGGTGTTGATCGCGAGGACCTTGCCGTTGGTGTAGGCGACGGCGCGCGCCGCCGGGTTGACGCTCATCAGCCCGCCGTCGAGCCAGGTGCCTTTCTCGCCGGCCGGACCCTCGAGGCCCGAGTAGACGCGATCGCGCGAAGGCGCGAGGACCGGCTCGGAGACCGACGTCAGGATGCCTTCGCGCTCGCACTTGTCGGCGTCCATTCCGGAAAGCCGGCACGCCCGCTCGTCCAAACCCTCGAGGACGCCCTGTCCAAGATCCGCCACCATCACCGTTCGAACGAAGGAGTTGTCGCGGGTCAGGGCGCCGAAGTTCTTCAAGAATGGGTCGACGTGGCCCTGCTGGAGAGGATCGAAGCGAAGAAGGCTTTTCGCGTCGGGCTTGAGCAGGTCGAGGGCCGAACCGGGGCGAGAGCACAAGAGCTCCCACTCGTTGGCCACGAAGTCGTGCTCGAGTAGCGCGAGGCCGCAGTCCTGGATCGATCGGTCGCCGCGCGCGGCGACCTTGCCGCTGCCCAGCTTGACGCAGGCATCGAGCGCCGGTGCGAGGGCCGGTGAGGGTGAGGCGTCGGTGAAGTACAGATCGAGCGGCAGACCGATGAGCGATCCCACGCTGCTGCCGAACGCGGAGCCAAAGCGCTCGTGATCGACCAGCGCCCGTTGCGCCGAGCTCCCATAGAACCGCGCCTGCTCGCGCACGCCGAGCAACGCATAGAGAAACCCCGCCACGAAGGCGCCGTTGGCCGCGCCCCCGCTCAGTGAGAGCGCGGGCAGCTTCGTTTCGTGGGTGGCCACGGGATCGGCCTGCAAGACCTGTGCGGCGTGCTGCAGCGTCCGGCCGAACGCGGCGCGTACGATGGGCGGCAAGGGATCGCGGATGGCGGAAGGTCCCAGTGCGGCGAGCTCGTAGCTCACGATGGCGACCGAGGCATCGTCGAGCGACAACGCCAGAGCGAGGCGATCGCGATCGGTGCTCGGAGCCTTGGCGCACTTGAATTGCAGAGAAAAGGGCGGCGTCGTGCCGGAGGGAGCTGCTGCGATCCAGGGAAGCTTGGAAAGGCACGCGGATCGGGCTCCGCCGGCGACCATGCAATCGCCAAAGCTCCACATGCCGTCGAGGGTGCTGGCGGTCGTGGCGAGCTCTGCCAGGCACGCACCGATCTCCTGAGGGTGCTCGTAGCCGACGAGGAGTGCCGGGGCGACGGAGGCATCGACGCTCAAGGGGATGTTGCGGGCAGCGCTCTTGGGCGGATCGTCGGGATACGACATGTCCACAAAGACGGACTTGATCGTGGGAATGCATGCACCGACGCCCGAGACGAGGGCGAGGATGAGCAGGGAAGTGGAGAGGGTAGAGTGGGAGCGAGCCATGGAGGTCACATAGCGCCCTTTGCCCGCCAGCGAGAGCGAAAAAGCACACCACGCTCCGTGCCCTCTTGGCATGCCTCACGCAAAAGCCTAGTTTGATGGTCATCACGCCCTACAAGGGCCAGCCCGGGGGTTTCATGAACCGCGAGCGCATCCAGGACAAGAGACGCGACGATGGCAGCGATCGGCGCGGCGACGACCGATACCGGGTTTCTTCCGCCGAGGCTCGCGCCTTCGAGACCGACGGCTATCTCGTCTTGCCGGGGGTCGTCACCGAAGACGAGCTAGCCGCGATCGAACGTGTCTTCGAACGCTTTTCGTCGGGCGAGGTGGGGGGCATGGCCAAAGACTTCTGCGACATGAGCGGAAGTCTCGCGCGAAGGCCCGAAGAGTTCTCGCTTATCAACGCGATGCTTCCGCGCGTCTACGATCCGTCCTTCCAGGGCAATGTCTACGAGCGCCGCACGCTGTGCATCGCCCAGCAGCTCCTTGGCGAGGACGTGGGGCTCGATTACGACCAATTTCTCGCCAAGCGCCCCGGCCAGGCGGGGGCGGTCTTCGCCTGGCACCAGGACATGGCTTATTGGCCGCGACGAACACCCGACACGCGCACGGTCACTTGCTCGCTCGCGCTCGACGACGCGGATCTCGAAAACGGTTGTTTGCGCGTCGTCCCCGGCTCAGCTGGACGCCTGCGCCAACATCGCCCGCTCGCCCAGGACTTGGCTCAGCGCGGCGAGTCCGACGGCATCACGCGCGAAGAGGCGCACGCCCAGATCGCCGATCTCGATCCCGACGATGAGATTGTCTATCTGCCCGTTCGACGCGGCGACATCACGCTTCACAACGAGATGATCATCCACGGATCGGGCGGCAACACTTCGCAACGTTGGCGACGCACCTACGTCGTTGCGTATCGCTCGCTGGCGACCATTGCGTGGGAGCGAAAAATGGGCTTTTCGCATTCGCACAACGACAAGGTCAACTGGGACACCTTCGACGCCGTCGAAGGCGCATGACGACGACGCTCAAGGCTGCGCGAGCAGCTCGATGCCGGGATCCGTTTCTGCCCATCGAGCGACATCGCCGCTCGGCGTCGCGAGAACCGCGGTGCCGAGCACGCGAGCTTCGCGGATCACGGTGGGCGCCCCTTCCGCCTTGCTCGTATGGATGAGCTTGTCCGCGGCGTCGATGAAGGCGAGGGCTTCATGGCGCGGTAGCTGCCCGAGAAAGCGCGCACGTGGCTCATGCGCACGGGCCAGCTTTTCGAGCGCGCCGCGCAGCGGTCCGTCTCCGATGACCGTGAGCTGTGCGCCTTGCCGGGCCGCCTCGAGGATAGCGAGGTCGACCCGCTTGGACGGGATGAGGCGCGCGCAAACGACCCATCTTGGCCGATTCGCGCGCGGAGCGATGACGGTCTCGATGGGCGCCCGCTCGCCGTCTCCGAGATCGTCGCCTTCAAGAATGGTCCGGCATCTTCGCGTGTCGGCTTCCTTGGGTCGATGCACCGCGATTCGCGCCGGCTCGACGCGCGATCGGACTTTCAAACCTTCGCGTTCGGGCAACGCAAGCTTGCCCAGCAGCCTCGTCCGAAGACTCTCCGCCACGAAGCGAAACCGCGCTTCGCGGTCGAGAAGGCGACGCACGATGTGGGTGCGCACGAAAGACGGAAGAGAACAGACGACGCCCACGTCCGATCCGTGCAAGACGATATCGATCTCGCCGCTTGCCGCGAGCGCCAGCGGGTAGCCGCAAGGCACGATGAAGTGCGCGACGATCCGGTCGATGGGCCCGAGCGTCGCGAGCCGTCTCCTCACCCCGCGAACGAATTCGCCCAGGCGCAGGAGCCGCAAAGGGTTCTGCCTCGCCCTCACCAATGCCCCAGGAGAGCCAAACAACGCCCCCCCTCCGACGCCCCAAACCGTCACCGCGCTCCCCCCGGCCGGCCCACCGTCTCCCGCTTGCGGAATTGATAGGCTGAGTGACCCATCTATTCTTGGGACGCGAGAACCTGGAGCAAGTACGTGTACTTCTTGCCCTCGCTGGGCGAGGTCGAGGGCTTCGGCTTGGACGAAGTGACCGGAGGGATCGCCTGCACGTTGGGGATACGAGGTGGTGAGCAGGACGGTCCGCACGGGCCTCGACGGTCATAGCGAGGCGTCGGCCGGAGGTCGATCGAGAACGACTTGCAAGTTAGAATGATTATTACTATGGTGTGATTCGCATGAGGCAGACTGAGTCGTTCGAGCGGGTGGAGCAGATGCTTGCGGGCGTGCGAGCCGCCGGTCTCAAGCTCACGCCACAGCGCATGGCCATCGTGAAGGAGCTCGCCTCCGATGAGTCGCACCCCACGGCGCAAGAGCTCTTCGAGAGGCTACGCCCCGGTCTTCCCACCATGTCGTTTGCCACGGTCTACAACACCCTCGACGCGCTCTCGGCGGCCGGGCTGTGCGCGGCGATGTCGCTTTCGCCGGGCTCGGGTCGGTTTGATCCCAACATGATTCCTCACCATCACGCAGTGTGTGATTCTTGCGGCGCCGTTCGCGACGTGCCGTCGGTCGGTGTCCACGGCGAGGGCATCGCCGAGCCGTCGGCCGCCGAGGCCGTTGCGCAAGTCGCGCCAGGTTTCGAGGTCCGCTCGGTCGAGCGGATCTTTCGGGGGGTCTGTGCCGCCTGCGCGACGAGACAATCACGAAGCAAAAGCGTTTGAAGCATCGAATTTAGCAGCCCGCTACCAGCAGCCATCAAGGAGGAGTCAAGCATGTCGAAGCTCAACGGTACGAAGACGCATCAGAACCTGAAGGACGCATTCGCCGGCGAATCACAAGCCAACCGCCGCTACCTTTACTTCGCAAAGGTCGCCGACATCGAAGGTTTTCCCGAGGTCGCCGGGCTGTTCAAGGACACCGCCGACGGCGAGACCGGACACGCTCACGGCCATCTCGATTACCTGAAGCAGGTGGGCGATCCGGCGACCGG
>JBBSDY010000445.1:0-4389 GCA_038240245.1 Polyangiales bacterium | reverse complement strand
TTGCCGCTGCGCAGCGTGATGATCAAGAGCAACACGATGACGACCACACCGAACCCGCCCCCGAGGAGCACGAGCAGCGAAAGCGATTTCGCCTGCGCGTGCATGGTGATCACGGTGGTCGCGGTGACCCCGCTCGTACGGTGCGCCTTGTTATCGTAGACGATCAGACGCGCGACCGAGCTGCCCCCGGAGCCCGAAAGAAGCTTGTCGCTGTCCGGCGCCTCGAACTGCACGTCGGTGTCCGACGATTGCAGGGCCTTGCCGCGCATGCCGTTGGCGATCATCTGTTGCTGGGCTCGCTTGGCGCTGTCGAGATCGGTTCCGGCGGTCGTCGCGGGGGGCTGCGTGCCCGCCGCGATGAAGTACACCTCGGCCCGGTCTTTCTCGCCGCCCCAGCAAAAATCGCCATAGACGGTGAATTTGCCGCCCGGCTCGATGGGATTGCGATCGGCCATCTTCTGGCTGTAGTCGACGTTGATGTCGAGCGGCCACTGGGTGGGATCGATGCCCATGGGCACGTCTTTGAACGTGGAGTCGCCCAGGATGGGCGTGGTCGTGTTGGTGAACACGAGCTTGAAGGTCTGGGTGACCGACGGGCTGATGCACGACACTCGCCACTTGATGATGAACATCTGGTTGAAGCGCGTGCGAACCGCGGTCACCAGCTTGGCGCCCTTTGCGGCGCCCTGCCCCGCGCGCACCACGTCGTAGAAGCCGCCGATGTCGGGGTTGGCGAGCCCCTGCATGAACTCTTGCGCATTGGCCCTGAACTCGTCGAAGCCCGCCGAAGGCAGCCACACCGAAACCACGGGCAGCGGCGTCTTCGGCTGCACGGTGTTGTCCTCGGGGAACCGCCCCTTCGATAGATACTGCGTGAGAACCGCGGCCCCTGCTCCGCTCGAGTTGGCGTCCGTCCCCGCCGAGCCATTGGACAGAACGATCATCGCCTGGTGCAGCGGAGGGCTCACCTTGCCGCCGACGTTGCCGAGCTCACGGAAGCCATCGGTGGCGGCCTGCTTGATGATGTTGAACAGAGGTCGCACCCGGCCCTGTACGGGGTAGGTGCCCTTCAGCGCGTTGACGAAGCTCCCGACCTGCGGTTTGGACGCCGCGGGTTGCCACTTCGAGTCGCTCACCACCTGCCGATCGTTGAAGAACATCACGTCGACGATGTCGTTGGCGGTCATCGAACCGATGAAGGCGTTGGCCACCGTCTTGGCGTCTTCAAAGCGCGAGCCCATCGATGACGATGCGTCGATAAGGACGAGCCATGCCGTTCCGATTCCGGGCTGCGCCAGGCTCTCTCCCCAGCGGGCGCTAGAGACGAACGAGCCCGGCCGGTCGGCGCCGTCGACAGTGACCGTGAAGATGGCGGCCTTGTCGGGAAACGGCGCGATGGGCGAGTAGAGCGCCTGGGGGGCTTCGAGCTTCTCGCTCTGACAATCGAGCTGGGAATCCCCGCGCAGCGAAGCGCACTCGGCGACCGCTTCGCTCAGTCGCTTGTTCTGGACGAGCTCGACGACACTCGTCAAGACGGGCGCGCCTTCGTTTTGGCTGGCCCTCGGGTCGATCCGGAGCAGGTGCGCTTCGGGCGCAGCCGACGCTCTGTGGGTCAAAAGGGCGACGACGGCAGACAGAAGGGCGGTGAGGAGGTAGAGGCGCTTTCGCACGGTGCCGAGCATAGCCCTACTCCGCGCAAGACCGGTACTTTACGGGCAGCTGGCCGGTTATCGGTCCGATGCGGAGCGAGCCCGTCGGGTAGAGCATATATACTAATTAGTATATACTACTTGCCATGGAGAAAGCCAAATTGTTCCAAAACGGTCAGAGCCAGGCGGTGCGACTACCGAAGGCTCTTCGCTTCGAAGGCAGCGAGGTCTACGTGCGCAAGCTGGGCAACGCAGTCGTGCTGCTGCCTCTCGATGATCCGTGGGCTGCGCTGCGTGAGAGCCTGACGCGATTCTCCGATGACTTTCTGAGCGAACGTTCCACGCAACCCGAGCAACGGCGCGAGTCGTTCGACGAGTGATGTTCCTTCTCGATACCAACCTTTGCATTCATCTCATCAAGAGGCGCTCGCCACGCGTTCTCGAGCGGCTTACCTCGCTGTCCCCGGTCGAGGTCGCGATCTCGTCGATCACGTTGACCGAGCTCGAGCTTGGCGTGGCGAAGAGTCCATACGCCGAGCAAAACCGGCGCGCGCTCGATCTCTTCACCGCGCCGCTCGAGATCGCCAGCTTCGACGCCGCGTCAGCTCGTCAATACGGCCAGCTTCGTGCGGATCTCGAACGACGTGGAAAGCCTTTCGGCGGGCTCGATCTGCTCATCGCTGCCCACGCGCTCGCGATGGGCGCCACCCTGGTCACCAACAACGTCCGCGAGTTTGCCCACGTAGCCGGGCTCGCGATCGAGAGCTGGGCGCGCTCGTGAAACGGTCTTACTGATCCTTCTCGTCGCGGACGCGGGCGGCCTTGCCGGCGAGCTCGCGGAGATAGAACAGGCGGCCCCGGCGGACGACGCCGCGCGAGGTGACTTCGACCTTGTCGAGTCGGGGGCTGTGCAGCATGAACATGCGCTCGACGCCGACGCTGAAGCTCACCTTGCGGACCGTGAACGAGCTGCGCAGGCCGGCGCGGTGCTTCTTGATGACGACGCCCTGGTAAACCTGGACGCGGTCCTTGTCGCCTTCGACGATCTTGTAGTGCACCCGGATGGTGTCGCCGACGCGAAAGTCGGGGTGGATCGTGCGAAGCTGGGAGGCCTCGAGTGCTTGTATTTTCGGGACGGTGTACATGGCGCAGCTCCAGGCTTACAGCGGGGGGCGCATTATGCATGCGGCGGGGGGGCTGTCAAACGTTGGGCTGTCGCGTTTCGTTGTCGGGAGCTGATCTTCGTTCAGCGCTTCTTCTTCCGAATGCGTCGCACCGCACCGTCGTAGACGCGGGCGGGCATCAAGGTGCCGGCCCGCATGAGGCTGGCAAGCTGCCACGGAAAGGCCACGACCGCGGCCCGCGCGCGAATTCCGGCGGTGATCTCGGTGACGGCGTCATCGAGATCGACGAGAAACGGCATGGCGAGCGTGCTATCCGCCGTCATCGGCGTGCGGACGAAGCCTGGGCGAATGTCGGTGACCGTCACCTGGGTCGAGTCGAGATCGACGCGCACCGCCTCGAGAAAATGACTGAGAAAGGCCTTCGAAGCCGAGTACGCCGCGCTCGAAGGAAGCCCGCGGTACTGGGCCAGGCTGGACATCCCAACCAGGTGGCCTCTCTGTCGCTCGACCATGGCGGGGATGAGCGCAGTCAGCGTGGCGACCGCTCCGCGGACGTTGACGTCGATGATGCCCGCGCAATCCTGGTAGGTGAGCTTGCCCGACCAGCGGTGGTTGCTGACGCCCGCGTTGGCGATGACGAGATCGATGCCCCCCATGTCCCGATCGGCGCGGTGCAGGGTCTCGGTGGTGGCCTCGGGGTTGGCGACGTCCAGCGGGTAAACACGGGCGCGCCCCCCTTCGGCGGCTATCTCGCTCGCTAGGGCGCGTAGCTCGTCCTCACGGCGTGCCGAAATGGCCACTTCGATGCCCTCGCGGGCCAGCCGCCTGGCAAGCTCCCGTCCGATTCCGCTGGAGGCCCCGGTGATGAAGGCGGTTCGGTGATCCATGGCCCGCTAGCTCGTAGCACGGTCCGGACTTGCCTTTATGGGCGTCTGGCCTAGACTCCGCCCCCCTGAATTGCTTGGAGGCTTGTCCTCCCCGGTCCTGGCTCGGAACGGCCCTCGGGAAGCGAGACGGGTTTCTGTACCCCCCTATCCAAGACGAGCCAAGGCAAACGCACATGAACACCAATCCCGGCATCATCGGTAAGAAGCTCGGCATGACCCAGTACTTCTCCGACGACGGCACCGTCATGCGGTGCACCGTCATCGAGAGCGATCTCACGGTCATCGGCAAGCGAACGAAAGAGAAGGACGGCTACGACGCGCTCATCGTCGGCCTCGGCGAGCGCCGCGAGAAGACAATCAACAAGCCCGTCGCCGGCATGTACAAAAAGGCTGGCCAGACGCCCAAGCGCTACTTGCGCGAGCTCAGGCTCCCCGCCGAGACCGTGACCACCTACGAGGTGGGCGGCAAGGTGAAGCTCGAAGAAGTCTTCCAGCCGGGTCAGTTCGTCGACGTGCAGGGCACCACCATCGGGCGCGGCTTCACGGGCGTCATGCGACGGTGGCACTTTGCCGGCTCGGTCACCAGCCACGGATCGCACGAGTACAAGCGCCACGGCGGATCGATCGGTACCAACATGACGCCAGGCCGCACGCTGCCCGGTCTCAAGATGCCCGGTCAGTACGGCAACGTGACGGTGAGCGTCCTCAACCTCAAGGTGGCCAAGATCG
>JBBSDY010000444.1:0-4396 GCA_038240245.1 Polyangiales bacterium | reverse complement strand
GCGACCGGCCACGACGACGCCGCGACGACGAGCGACGTCGGGGCCAGCGGATCGGGTGGCACGCAAGTGCAACTGCGCGATGGCTCGGCGGGCACCGCCGGCATGGGCGGCACCTCCGGACATGCTGGCGCGGGCGGGATGAGCGGCATGGTCGACGCCTCCGTGTGCCCGCCGTGTGCGGCGCCCCCCAATCCGTCCTGCGTTGGCCAGGGCATCTGCGGGTGCGGGCCCTACGTGTGCCCCGAAGCGGGACGCGACGCGGCGGTCGATGCGTCGGGCCCGCCATGCGGAGGCGCGGTTTGCCCCGCTGGTAAGCTGTGCTGCAACGCGCTGAAGGGCATCTGCACGTTGCCGGGCGTCAATTGCATTCAGTGAGCCTCGCACGACGGTGACCGCCGGCCGCGCGATCGGTGACGATCTCACGGTTGACAATGGTTTCCTGTACGGTTAACTATTCACCCGACCGCAACAGGAGACGACACCATGAAACCGATGCCCCCCGGCTGGCCGCGCATCAGCGCTTCCGTTTTCTACGACGACCCCAGGGCCGCCATCGACTGGCTGTGTCGCGCCTTCGGTTTCGAGGTTCGCCTCAAGATCGAGGGTGACCAGGGCGCCATCGTCCACTCCGAGCTCACCTTCGGCGACGGCCTGGTGATGGTGGGCGGAACGAGCGGGGACGAGCCCTGGCAAAAGACCCACCGCAGCCCGCGATCGATCGGTGGCGTCGTGACGCAAGCGCTCGCCCTGCACATCGACGACGTCGACGCACATCACGTGCGCGCGCTGGCGGCAGGCGCCACCATCGTGCGCGAGCCATGCACCGACGATTACGGCGACGACTACTGGGCCGATCGAACGTACGGCGCGCTCGATCCCGAAGGGCACCTTTGGTGGTTCATGCAGCGGATGCAGGGCCCCCATGCGCGATCGCAGTAGCCTCGATCGCACGCTCGGCGCGCTGGCCGATCCCACGCGCCGCGGTGTCATCGAGCTTTTGCGCAAGAAGCCGCGCAAGGCGAGCGATCTCGCCGACAAGCTGTCGATGACCCGACCGGCGATGAGTCGCCATTTGCGCGTGCTGCGCAAGACGGGACTGGTGACCGAGAAAGAGCCCGAGCACGACGCGCGGGTGCGCATGTACCAGCTCGAGCGCGAGCCGTTCACCGCGCTGCGTAGCTGGCTCGACGAGGTCGAGGCGTTTTGGAGCGATCAGCTTGAGTCTTTCAAGGCACACGCCGAGCGGCAGGCAAGGACCCGGCGAGGATGAGCTCGTCGTCGAGCGCTCCCCGGGGCGACCAGGCGGTCGTGTCCGTTCTGGTCGAGGTCGATCCGAGTGAGGCTTTTCGCGTTTTTACGAGCGAGATCGATGCCTGGTGGCGCGGCGGGCGACGTTACCGACTCGGCAAGAATCGCAGCATGGTTCACCTCGAGCCCAGGCTGGGGGGCCGGCTCTTCGAGTCGTTCGAGACCGGCACGGGGGCGCGAATTGCAGAGACCGGTCGTGTCACCGCCTGGGAGCCGCCTTCGCGTCTGGTGCTCGAGTGGCGGGCCGTCAACTTCGCGCCATCCGAAAAGACCGAGGTCGAGGTGCTGTTCGAGCCGAGCCCCAGCGGCACGCTGGTCACCGTTTGCCACCGCGGCTGGAGCCACATTCGCACCGATCATCCCGTGCGCCACGGCGAGGACGCCGCGCCCTTCTTGCGCACGATGGGCCTGTGGTGGGGTGACTTGATGACCTCTTTGCGCGAGCACGCCACAAGGGCCTAGCTTGGTCGCAGGGCGCTCAGCCGCCGAGCGAGCCCGGGCCAGATTGCAGGGCGGTCAGGGTCAGAGCGTTTCGAGGTAAACGATCAGATCCGCTCGCGTGGTGCCGTCGAGAGGCACATGGCCGTGCTTGCTTCCGCCACATGCATCGAAGCGATCGGCCAGCGTCTTGGCGCATCCGTCGTGCATGAAAGGCGCTCGCCACGCGACGCCGCGGAGCGACGGCACCTGGAACGCGCCGCCGGTTCCCACGTCGACGGTGATGTTGTTGGTCAGCTTCGTTCCGGCATGGCAGGTGGCGCAGGCTGCGTCGGCGCTGTTGAAGACAGCGCGCCCTCGCTCGGCCGCGACGGAGTTGGCCAAAGGGCCGGACTTGGAGGGAGGGATGGCGTCAATCCACTTCGCCAGCGCGGCCACATAGTCGTCCTGGAGCGACGGTCCGAGCATTCTTTCGTTGAAGACGTGGTGGGCGAGGGTCAAAAAGTCGGTCATGTCACCGTTCCAGTGAAACGGCTCGGTCCCCAGAATGCCGCCGGCGATCGATTGTGTGCGCCGTGCCCCCAGGCCGGCAAAATTCCAGACGTGTCCGTCTTCGTGTCCTTCGGGGTGACACGACGCGCACGCGATCCCCGCCGATGTGGCCAGGTGAAAGAGGTCGTGGCCGGTGTCTTTGCGGCTCTCGCCAGGCAACGCCACGCTCTTGCCACCCACGACGAGGGCGAACGGCTCGCGCGTCTGCAAGATGGGCTGACCCAGCGCGTCGACCCCCAACGCCACGATTTGTCCCGGCGCACCGGGCATGTTCGTTCCCTCGGGAACACAGACGCCGGGTGGTAGCGGCCCACCTTCGGGCGATCCGGTCGCGGGCGGCGCGAGAACCGACACATCGACGGCGATGAGCTGCGCGATGGGCGACTTGACGGGAGCATCGGCGCGCGTTCCCGCTGACGGCACGTAGACGACGGGTGCGGCGCCGTCGGATATCGCCATGTCGATCGCCAGGGCCGACGCGACCGTCTTCGTCCACCCTGTGCCGTCACTTCGTAGGTAGCTGACCGCCGTTTGTACGATGCCGCCGCCGCATCCCGTCCCCGCGTAGCCCCCGGGTCGGATTTGTACTTCGCTGACGACCTCTTGCTGGTGAACCATGAGGGCGCCGCCGCCGGGCGCGGCCATCATTCTCCACGCGACGGCGGGAGTGAGCTGGGCCGCGGGATCGGATTGCAAGGGCGGTGGCCTGATGGTCGAGACGAGCGCTCCACTGGCGTCGACCACGAGCAGCTCGGCCGAGCGAAACCGGCTGATGAGAAGGTGATCCCCGTCGATCACCACGTCGCGCAGGTCGCGCGGGAGATCGACGGTGCGCGTGGGCTGGCCGTCCTTCGCCGACAGCGTGACCAGGCGGCCCTCGGCACATGCGACGAGCAAGGAGTCGCTCGCGCCATCATAGGCAATTCCGCGCGGGCTAGCGCAAACCGCATCGCGGCGAGCCAGAGCTCCCGCGGACGGATCGATGCTCGCGATCGCGCCGGCGCTCCGCAGCACGACATGGATCGACCCTGCGCCGTCCTGAACCAGACGCCCCGGCTCGTCGCCCTTTTGCAGCGCGATGGTCGACGTTACCGCGAGCTGATCGAGGTCGACGATGACGACCTGGTCGCGATCGGGATCGGCGACTGCGGCTTTGTGGCCCTTGTCGAAGACGAGCAGGGTGCCCCCGCTGAGCGGAGGCGGAGGCCGGGTGGCGACGACCAGGGGAAGGTCGTAGGTACCCAGGCCTGGAAACGCGGAGCCGCCCGCGCCCGGCGGCAAGGGCGGATCGCCTCCGAAGGAGCTGCCCCCGGATCCGAATGGCTCTGGGGTAGCAGGTCGATCGCCAATGCTCCCGTCGGCGCAGCCGACGACGTGAGCCGCCAGAAGCACCCCGCAAATGTCGATGATTCTCATGCTGTCTCCTCGCGAACATCACCCCAAGCACCCGACGGGGTAGCCCCCACGCCGATCGATTCACTCCGTAAGATACCCGAAGGAGCCGATCTGGCTCACCCTACCTGGGCGTCGTTGGTCGCCTGCCCGCATCGTCGAATTGGCCGGAGACAGCGCGAACCACGGCAGCCGCCATGTGCTCGATGCGGGCCTCGCCCGCAGAGTAGCCCGCTTCCTTCACGCTGCGGGGCATGCCGTAAACGACGCACGATGACTCGGCCTCGGTGAGGACGCGGCCGCCCGCCTGACAGATGGCCCGCGAGCCGATCAAACCATCGTCGCCCATGCCGGTGAGCACGACGCCCAGCACGTTGGCGCCACACGTCTCGACGGCACTGGCAAAAAGGACGTCGATCGAAGGAAAGTAGAGGGACGCCCGTGGCTCTCGGACGACACGCGCCACCAGAAGCCCTCCTTCGCGCTCGAGCTTGAGGTGAGCGCCGCCCTTCGCAAGCACGACGAGACCTGGTCGCAACTTCAAGCCGCTGCTGGCCTCCACGACGTGGAGGGCCGACTCTGCATCGAGCCGTTTGGCCAGTGCTTCGGTGTAGTCACCGGGGATGTGGAGCCCCACCACGATCGGAATGGGAAAGCTCTCGGGCATGGCCGCAAACAGGCGCGTGAGCGCTTGCGGACCGCCGGT
>JBBSDY010000443.1:0-4397 GCA_038240245.1 Polyangiales bacterium | reverse complement strand
GCAGACCGCACGCCGGAAGGCTGGCCAACGTCGGCCCGCGACCTCCATTCTGTTCGGGAAAGAGATGCGCGGTTGCGATGCCGAAGATGCCGGAGCGATTGGGATCGGCGACCGACACGAAGGCCGCGCTGCTGCCCGGCGTGGCGACGACGTCGGTGGGCTGCGCCCCCACGGGCAAGAAGTTGAACCCCGGCACCGAAGGATCGAGATCGACGACCCCCGAGGCCGTGACGTCGACCACTGCGACCTCACCTCTCGTGGTCTGGGTGACCAGGGAGATGACGTGCGGAGCGATGAAATTGTCGACCGCCAGCGCCGGGCTCACCGCGTGGCACTGGTCGAGCGGCAGACCGGGCGCATCCGGCTGGTGACTTCGAACGCACAGAAACGCGGCCTTTCCCGAGCGCTCGAGCGACCGAATGGGGACGGTCACCGCGTTCTGCGAGCAGCCCGCCCACGTGGCAGCGAAGGCAAACAGCCCGCCGAGGATGAGAGCTGCGCGTCTCACTTCGTCCCCGAGGGCGCCTGGGGCACGCCGATGGTGGCGACAATCGATTCGAACGTGTCGGCGTGCGACTGATCGAGATCGACGAGACCGATGTACGAATCGGTGAAATGCCCGACGTACGCAATCGGCTCGACGGGGTCCATGACCAACGAGTGCGGACCTCGGCCGGTTCGGATCGTGCCGTCGATGCGACGCTGCACGGGATCGTAGACGAAGATAACGCGGGCATCGAAGCAGATGACGAACACACGCTGCTTGAACACGGGCTTGCCGTCAACTACGGTCTTGATGCGGCCGATGACGACGCGAGAGGGCCCTTGCGCGAGGGTCACCGAATCGTAGATGTGCACCTCTTCGGTGCCGAGCTTGGGATCGGCGAGACGAACCTCACCGATGAGCAGGCTCGCCGGCGCGCGGTTGGCGATGTAGGCGGCGAGGGGAATGTTCGAGCAAACTTCGAGGCACGCCACGTTGGTCGGCGAGCAGCCGCGCACGCAGACCGCTCGTTCGCTCGACGGGCTGTGATCGACGACCACGCCGCGCGAATCGCGCCCGCTCGGAGTGGAGCCGAGCGGCACCCCCGAAGTGCGCGTGAGAAAAGGACGCAAGGGCGCCGCGGCGCCGTCGTCGAAATAGCGAAAGACGTCGGCCTCGGCTGCCTCGCGGTAGGTGACCACGAAGCCCTGGTGGTAATCGGGCGCTCCGGGCGTCGGCGCGATCGACGCTGCCAAGGGAACGGGAAGCGCGGCGATGCCCGTCGTGGCTGCCGGCAGGCCGCCATAGACGAATTGCAACACCGGCTTGGTACCAAGGACGTCGGTGCCGTCGGGCGGTGTGAAAAGACTGAGCGCGCCGGCGCCCGAGGACTGATGCGAGATGACGATGGCTTCGGCCCGATCGGTGACGGCGATGCCGAACGGCTCGGCCGGCAGCGTCAGCGCACGGACGTTGTCGTTGGGGTCGATGCCCGCCCGATGCGTGTCCGCGCAGCGACCATCGTTGCCACCCTGACCGCATTCGAGACTAAAGCTCTGCGTACCCGCTTTTCCGCCGGCGATGGGTCGGTCGTCGTCGACGTCGAAGAACGTGAGCGACGGCTCGCCGCGAACTGGAGCGAACAGCCGCGCCGCCCGTGCGTCGGGCATTCCCGGTGCGATCGGATCGACGCTCGCCTCGTCGGTGCAATCCGCGCCGCCCGACAGACCGCCCATGGCGGGCGGGCAAACGAAGAGCAGATCGGTGGCGAAGGCGCCGATTTTGACCGTTTTCTTCACGGTGGACGTTCCAACAGGCGGAGCCACTGGATTGTAAGGTCCGCACGCCCCGGGCTGCAGAATGGGGACAGGATTGGGGCCCAACCCCGAGCAAGGATCGCCCGGCGTCGTCACTCGCTCGGGGGCCCACAGGGGGATCAGGTCGGTGCGAATGCGCTCGAGATCGTAGACCGCGACCGTGCCCGCATTGAAGCGCAGGTCGAAGTCGGAGTTCGCGACGAACAGCGCCTTGCCGCCCGGCGATACCACCATCCCTACGGGAAAATAGAGGTCCGTGGCGGGGGGACTTGGTCCCTCGCCCGTCGAGTAGCAACCGGCCAGCATGCAAGCTGCCAAGAGCTGGGAATTTCTGGCGAGTCGGGCCATCCGAAGCGGCGCGACACTAGCACTGCCCGGTCGCGTGTAAAGCGCTCATAGCGCTCATAGGGAGGCACGCCGATCGGGCCGCCAGGCCAACCGAGGGCTATCCGAGGTCGACGATGACCACGCCGCGATCGGTTTCTTCGTCCGGGTGCTCGGAGCGACGAGGGCGCCGCTCGAGAGGAAGCTCCAGCCGGGGCTGCTCGGCCTGGTGCTCGCGCTCTTCTTTCTCTCGCTTGCGGATCTGCTCGATGATGAACGGAGGTAGCATCGGTGGGCCTCCCTCCACCCCTGGGTGAAGACCAATCTGCTGCTGAGCCGCCTCAGCCATGTGGCTTATGTGTGGTTGTGATTGTGAGCTTAGCAACGGGGCTGCGTGGGTCAAGGTTTCCGAGGCCCCGTGACCACAGACGGTACGTGCTAACCTCAGTGGCCCAATGACGCGCTTTGGCCTCGCTTTTTGCGTCATCGGCCTCCTCTTGGGAGGGCCCCGGGCTGCGTTCGCGGGGGCGTTCGAGGTGAATGACACCGGCTGGGAAGGCTGCTCGTCGCTCCTCGAGCTGGCCCGGGCCGAGCTTGGCGACACGCGGGTCCTGCCGCTGTCCGAGCTCGACTGGTCGGATCTTCGGGCCGACGACTCGATTCTGCTTCTTCACCCCGAGAGGACCCTCTCCGGCGACAAGCTGGCGGCCTTCCTCGGCGAGGGCGGGCGGGTGGCCATCGTCGACGACTTCGGAGCCGGCAACAAGATCCTAGAGCGCTTCCAGATCGAGCGCGTGCCCGCCCCCTCGCGGCCCCTTTCGACGTTGCGCCACAACCCGGATCTGGCTATCGCCGAGCCGGTGCACGAGCCGCTCGCCGGGCACGGAACGGGGGTGCACACCACCGTCGAGGACGTCGACCGTGTCGTCACCAACCATCCAATGGGCCTCTCCAACCCGCAGCTGACGCCGGTCCTCAAGATCCGCAGCATCGACGGGCCCGATGTCGTGCTGGCGCTCGCCGGAAACTTTGGCAAGCCGGCGAAGGGCAAGCTCTTTGCGATGGGGGATCCTTCCGTCGTCATCAACCAGATGATGCGCTACCCGGGCAACCGCGCCTTCGCGATGGGGCTGATTCGCTACCTGGCCCAGGGCTCCGACGGCGAATCCAGACAGGGGCGCCTCATCATTCTGACCAACCGCATCTCGGAAGCCGGTACTTTCGCCGGGATCGGGGGCTTGAAGAGCGAGATCGACAACCGGCTCGAGAGCGCCGGACAGGAGCTGCGGCGGCTCCTGGGTGATGGCTTTTCCGGGGTGGCCGGCCTCGGGCTTGCCGCCCTCGTTGCCTTCGGGGTCGGGGTGTGGACGACCAGCGTCTCCTCGCGCATTTACCGCAGGCGGCTGCCCTCGTTTGCCCGGCCCGTGCCCCTCGTATCGCAGGGAGGGACCCCCGGACGCATCGCTGTCCTCTGTGCGCCGTCCACACCACCCGCCCTGGGGGTGCTCGAGCTCAAAAGCGCGCTCGAAGAAGGGATCGCCCAGGACCTCGGCCTAGGGGCGAACGTGGCCTCGGAGCGCCTGCTCGAGGCCGTCCGGCAAAAGAGAGCGCTTGACGAGCGTGGGGTTCGGGCCTTGAAAGAGATTTTGCTCGAAATGGCCAACGTCGAAACACTGGTGGCCGCGGGTCAGTCCCGCAACATCAAGAAGGCCGAGATCATCCGCCTGTCACGCGTCGTGTTCGATCTCTTGCGCCGGGTGCGCGAGAGCCGGCGCGAAAGGTCGGCGGCGTAGGCCATGGCCCAGCCCGCCAAGGTCAACGAGGTCGCCGCCGCGCGCGAACGACTCGAGGTCGTACGCCACGAGGTCGCCCGCGTCTTCATCGGCCCCACCAAGGTGGTCGACGCCATGCTGATCGCGCTTTTGGCGCACGGCCACGTTCTGCTCGAAGGTGTGCCCGGGGTGGCCAAGACGACGCTGGTGAAGACGTTCGCCGCGACGCTCGGCTGCAGCGTGCGACGCATTCAATTCACCGCCGATCTGCTGCCCGCCGACATCACCGGCACCTACGTGCTCTCTCCGCGCGACGGAACCTTCGCGCTGCGGCCGGGACCCATCTTCGCGAACGTGGTGCTCGCCGACGAGATCAACCGCGCGCCCGCCAAGACGCAAGCGGCGCTGCTCGAGGCGATGCAAGAACGTCAAGTGACGATCGAGGGCGACCGTTTCCAGTTGCCGCAACCCTTCATGGTGTTGGCCACGCAAAACCCCATC